>NZ_JBYCZT010000012.1:0-226708 GCF_057586375.1 Peribacillus sp. SRI_006
CCATGTTCTCTTTTTTCTCTGTCTACCTGAAGGGGATAATACCAGGTCTCTTTGAATAATCCTTACTTTTCACAAGCGATTAAGTCTTTGTCGCGATCGCTTTTTTTATTGGCATCATAAAGTGCCTTTGAAACGTGAGGCTTGTATTTCGTTTTTCCTCCTTTATTTTTAACGGAAGATGTACGGGCTACGCCTCCTTTGTAGTCTTTATTCAATGCTGTACAGTTTTTATAAGTCTTCACCTTTGTTTTGGCACTGGCAACGTCATTTGCGCCAAACGAGAGACCTAAAACTAGTCCAAAAGATAGTAAAATGGCAAATATTCGTTTCAAAATACGTACTTCCTTCCCTAAATATTAACTTTTTACTAATCATAATGTATCATTCCATTTTTTACAATAACTATTTTTCTGGATTTTAAATAATCCCCGCTCTCACTTCATCCACTCCTAAGAAAAGACCGCCAATTCAGCGGTCTCATAGATTATATTATTCCTTCCTTTTCACCCTGTAATGGACCTCCCCAGGTTGTTTGCAAAAGGTGATTCCGCTTCCCGGTTCGTAATAAAAGGTCTTTTTACCCAATGAGCGTTCATGGAAGGTCGTATGCAGATAGGCTGCTTGGTCCCTTTTGAAGGCGAGCTGATTTTTGCTTAAGTTTACTGGTAGGCAATGACCGTAGTTTGTGTGGACCAGTGTTTCCTTTTCGTTCATTTCCTCTAAGTCACGAATGTGGATGTAGGAAAACCAGACTCCTCCTCTTTTCCGGAATGAGCGGGAGGAGAACCAGACCATCCCCAGTTGGGCGTTTATGCAGACGGGCAGTCTGTATTTACCGCCCAGTACGGATTTGGCTGCCGCTAGTCCGCCATCCAGATCCAATCCAAAGTGGTTTAACGTGTTATTCAGGATTTCCTGGCGCGGTTGCCTAACATGGAAAGTGCTGTCTCCCTCCACTACCGTAGTCATCTCGACACCATTGGCGTCGTATCGCTCCATCATTCCTACCGTTTCCATATTCAATAAATAGTTTTTTCGTATCATCATTCCATTCACTCCCCATTTCACTATTCCTTTTTATGGAGTATACTGGACATAGAGGCAGGTATACTCCTGCTCGCAAGCCCTTAGGTGATTGTCTGACCGGACGTCCTCACCTAGGGGTTTTTCACTTTTTCATTATCACATTTCCCCTCACCTCCTCAACAGCTATACAGCCAGCTTACTAGCTCTTCGATATTGTTTTTATCTTTGCTTAGGTGAAATAATGGCGGCCGCCCTTTGTATGTTCCTTTAAACTCTTTCCAAATGGGATTATCAGGGCTCCAGTCCACCTCTTTCAATTTTGACATTCTCGTGGCAATCAGCTGTTGTCTTTGTTCGATTGGCTGGTTTTCCATTTTGTCATTGATATAAAGGGCAACGGCAATGAAAAGCGGGTAACTGGCAAGCATGCATTTTGTGTAATCACCCATCTGTCCTGCCGGGTATATGTCGAATAGTTCATTAAGATAGAGATGAATGAGTGTGATGTATTCACTGTTCGAAAGCGGACTTTGTGATACTTTCTCTTCGATGTTTACGTTTGCCTTCCCAGTCATGAAGATGCCGATGACCTGCCTCAATTGCGATAGCGATAAGAGGTTTTTATTGGCTGGACGATTGATGGAACGCTTTTCAAGTTCGACACCGGCTGTTTTTAGCGATTGATGGGTATGGAGCACCTGATTGGTAATGACGTTGAGGTTGTTTCGCGAGTCGAATGATATCCGTTTGGAAAGGGCCACTTTCTTGCCTTTTAGATTGAGATCCAGGTAGAGCTGGGATTCTTCCGCTCTTGTTAGCCCTTCAAATACTTGGATCGCAATCGAGCTGTCCTTCATGAGTGAATCCAGTTCGTATGCTAGTTTCACCTTTTCTTCACCTTTCTTTAACGCTTTAAGGATACTGTCCTCCAATTGCGCGAAAGCCGCTATTCGTTGTGTTCCGTCGATGATCGAAAGTTCGATAGGATCTCCATTAGGGGCTGCTCCTTCCCTGCTGCTGGCAACAAGTGGCGGCAGGTAGATATTTTTCGTTAATGCATTGTCCAAAAGATAGTTTTTGATCGATCGGACCCGCAGCTGGTTGATTTCCCTCGTGGCGATCTGACCGTTGCGATACATATGGACCAGCTCGATGATGGAGCAGGAAACCATCGTCCTTCTTTTCCGGTCCAATTCACCTAGAATCATTTAGCCATCCTCCTTCTTGTTCTATTTTTCGTTTGAACGCGAGAGCCGTTTTCTGGATGGCGTTTGTAGTCGAATGGTTTTTGACTCTTTTTTTCAAGGGGTCGTAAATGTGTGAATAAAGGGTATCATCATGCTTCCAAGTACAGGCTTTCTTCAAATGCAGCATATGATTTATTGCTTCTTCATAGGGGATTTCATGATGTTTTCGGAGTTGGTGGATCGTTTGGGCAAGGGCTATTTGAATGCCGGAATACCCTGATGTGAATGTAGTCCGGTCTGTCATCTTCTTCGGAAAGATTTCCAGCCATGACTCGAAAAACGCGGTCGCGGTGTTGATGATTTCGGCTTTGTTCATATCACCATAATTGGCTTTACCCGTTTTCGCGGTGACGTTTCCTTCAAATAAAGCAATAAGGCAGCGCCTCATGATCGTCAGCGTAGTCAGCGCCGTACATCTCACGGTAATCCTCGAAAGGGTGGCCTCTATCTCCATCTTACTTTCTAATATCCTGGCAATGTTCCGTGTTAGTTCTGCATATTCATCGCGCTGGTCATACTTCATCACCAAGCCGTTATGCGGCTCTTTTCGCTTCGTATTAATATCATTGAATAGCTGTCTTTCTTCATGCGTTTCCAGATTTAAATAGATTTGAATCGTGACCGGATAGGTTTTCAACTTATCAATTTGGTTTTGGAGCTTTGCCGCTTCGGGAAAGTTTCCGATTTCTTCTTTCGTTTCCTTCCGTGCCCTTAGGTGACTGATGGCTGAAATGAGGGCATAGGTCCTATGCTGCCCGTCAAGTATGTATATTTTACTTCCTGGTGGCAGTTCCCCGCCCACGGGCACTTCTTGGATCGCTCCCCTGCTCGAGAAGATGAATGGGGAAAAGTAAAAGTCCCCTTCCGATACAGAATCGATGATGAACTCCCTGATTTCAGTCCTTCGATTGAGATCAAGCTTTCTTTGAACCGCCTCATCGACTTCGAATATCGCCTCCAATGTCGAGAATTGAATCTGCGAGATTAATATTCTTTTCCCGAATTGGGTAAGGCTGTTTCCGGCTATCGTCACTTTCATTTCTTGATATGTCATTCACTTCACCTCTCTGCGACCATTATCCTATTTTATGCTTTTTTTGTAAAACCGCTCTTGTATTATCTCTTTCAAAATTGGTTCCCTTTTGTGACTGCTTTACCTGTTTGATTGGCTAACTCTTTACAAAATCTCATCAAAGGGCTATACTATCTAATTTCCGTTTCAAATTTGCTGCTGCGGATCGCTATTTTGTGTCCATTTAGAGAACAAACAGCCAAAATTCAGATAAAAGTGAAACGAAATGACATTTTTGTGAAGTTTTACGACTCGTCAAAAAAAGTCTATCTGAATGATAGACTTTTTTGACGAGGTTATTCTGCCAGCTTTATTTCAATTGCTAAATTCCGTAAATAATCCAATAAGGGCCGGACTTCCTCTGGAGCTGTTGTGTCTGTGAATGAGAAAGACTGCTTCTTCTTTTCAACGGCTATATCCAGCTTGTACGAAAACGAGTCGAACCCTTGCGTTTTTACCATTTTACTTTGGGCAGCATTATGAAGGTCAGCATGTTTCATTAAGTTCTGCAATTCCTCATACTTCTCTTTCGGCAATTCATCCGTATCTATTTCGAAATTCAAGTCGAGGTTGGCAAATCCCCCTATGCAGCTAAATTTGATATGCATGGTAGATGAAGCCTCCTATTCATGGAATATTTCTACTCAGGCAGTCCAACCGCTTTAAAAGCATTTTCAATTGTCTTGATGGCTGTTTTCGTAACATCGCCGCTATCAACAAGTTTTTGCGCTGCCTTGATGACGATTTGCACGAATTGATTGAAATTCGCCGTCGCAAATAAATTCTGCATCGCATTGAACCAAATCAAGGCCGCTTTGTCCGTTCCAATTTCCATCGATACTAGGTAAAAGGCCTTGTTTGGTATGCCGCTATTGATATGGACACCATGATTATCGCGTTCTCCCTTATAGAAGTTCTTCATATGATCAGGCTGAATATCCTTACCCATTAACTTATTGTCAAATGCCGTACCTGGTGCCTTCATCGAACGGAGTGCCTGCCCTTTCAGTGTCGGTCCCATTATATCAGCACCGATCAGCCAATCGGCATCTCCTGCAGTTTGCTTTAAGTGAAATTGTTTTATGGCAACTCCAAACACATCTGAAAGATGTTCGTTCAATGCCCCGGACTGACCCTCATACTCCAATCCACTTGTGAACTGCGTAACCCCATGTGTCAATTCATGTCCAATTACATCGAGTGAATTGGCAAAATTGCTAAAGATGACCCCATCGCCGTCACCAAATACCATTTCATCTCCGTCCCAATAAGCATTCGTGAATTTATTGCCATAATGAACGTTCAGAATGAGATCAAGACCTTGGTTATCAATGGAATTACGGTGCAAAACATCCTTGAAATAATCACGCACAACTCCGCTATAATCATATGCAGCGTTAACAACAGGGTCTGCACTTGATCGATCTCCTTCTTTCCTTGCTTCATTCTGCCGGAGTTTCGTTCCCCCTTTACAATCGTAAACATGTCGGGCAGATTCACCTTGCCGTTCAGATCCTGCATCCGTTAAAGCGATAACACCGTCAATATCATATTCTTTAAAGATTCTGCGCCTGCGCATTTGACGGCTTTTCGCTAAACTGATCCGTGCTTCTTCCACTTCATTTTGTGCCATGTTCTCAAGAATATAGTTAGGTACGATGAAACACTGACACCTTTTGGAACAATCCTTATTATGCATATTCGTCACTCCTTTAAAGTTTTTTCGATTTATACCATTTCTTCTTTCAAGAGTACTGCTTTTCTTATTGCGATTGTCTTCAACATCGGTTCATTAGCAGTTTACCTGATCCGTTTACATTGAGATCTTGATGCCTATCTTCAACACATTTCTATAGATTACTTTCGCCACAACTACCTCATTTCCCTCCATTCCTCCCTGCCCCACTGCTTGCTAACTCTTTCTCAGGAAGTTCACTCCTTAGTTACAGTTGTTCTTTTTAGTTGATATGACTTAATTATTCTTTAACAAATACAAACTTCCTTTTTTTATAAATTTCATATTTTTCTCACAATTTTCTTTTATCATCTATATAGTGAATACGACTCGGAGGTTCTGTATAAATGGAAACTAAACAACCAAACACCTCTCTGTATAGAACAGTATGGAGATGGCATTTTTACGCTGGAATCATTTTTGCACCCTTACTTATTATTCTTGCAGTTACCGGCTCAATCTATTTATTTAAGCCGCAGATTGAACAAGTTCTTTATCAAGACTACCAAGGGGTTACACCGCTAGGAGATAGATTGCCGGCATCCCAGCAGATTGAGAATGTGAAGGAACTTTACCCTGATGCGGTGGTGACAAAATATCATCCCGGAGAAAATGCATCTCGTTCGAGCGAAGTAAGCATCACTTCTAATAAAGAGTCTCTTACGATTTTCATGGACCCGTATACTGGTAAATCTATTGGAGAGTTAAATGATGAAGACAGAATCATGAATAAAATCGAGGAAATTCATGGTGAACTGATGGCTGGCACCTTAGGAGATAGAATTGTAGAGTTAGCTGCGTGTTGGGCAGTTGTGTTAATTGTCTCTGGTCTTTATTTATGGTATCCCAAAAAGAAGCAAAGCCTTTCTGGTGTTCTTTTTCCAAGACTAAATAAAGGGAAACATGTTTTCAGAAGAGATTTACATGCAGTACCTGCCTTTTGGATAACTGCAGGCATGTTATTTTTAATCATGACAGGATTGCCTTGGTCAGGTTTTTGGGGAAATAATTTTCAATTGTTAGCTACCAACTCCGGATCTGGGTACCCTCCTTCCATATGGACAGGAAGTGCTCCAACTTCCTCAATTAAGACAAAAGACATTGCAGATGTTCCCTGGGCAGCAGAAAATTTAGATGTACCACTCTCAGATATCCAAGGTTTTCTCCCACTTTCCATTGATGATGTAGTTACGATAGCCAATCGTGAAGGTATGCATCCAAGTTATAGCATTAATATTCCACAACAGACAGATGGCGTTTATACATTGTCAGCTTTTCCACCGAAAGCCCAAGATGAAGCGACCATTCATATTGACCAATATTCCGGTGCAGTTCTAGCTGATTATCGTTATGACCATTACGGTTTAATAGGGAAAATAGTTGCTTGGGGAATTACCTTGCACAAAGGGACTCAATTTGGTTTGATTAATCAAATCATCAGCCTTCTTATTTGTTTAGGAATCATGCTTGTTGCATGTAGCGGTTTTTATTTATGGTGGAAGCGAAAGCCGAAAAAAAGCTTAGGTGCACCAAAAGCTCCTCAAATAAAGAACATGAAACTCTTTCTATTTCTGTTAATAGGGCTTGGAATTTTGTTTCCATTGGTTGGTTTGTCCCTTATTGTTGTTTGGCTAATCGACTGGTTGATCATTAAAAGAATATCTCAGTCAAAAAGTTTTTGAATGCCTAATTCAAAATGTAAAGGGTGGCTTTTGCCGTGAAAAAAAATATATGCATTTCTTTCATCTTTATTTTCAGCATATTGCTATGTGCATGTTCCCTTGAAAAGGATGTCACTGATCTATACAAAGAAGAAACACCTCTTGAAGCCGAAATAATTATACCAGCATCCTTTTCAGCTCATACACAGGAGACCATAAAGGCTGTGCTTACTCAAGGTGGTCAAATGGTTGAAAACGCAGATTTTGTTCATTTTGAGATATGGAAACAAGATGGCTCGCTCAAATATAGTATGGAACAGGCTGAGGAAGAGGGAAACGGTACTTATACTTTAAGTAAAAACTTTGATAGTGATGGCCTATATTATATAAAAGTACATGCTAGTAACGATGATTCAATCATTATGCCTCAAAAACAATTCATCGTTGGAAAACTGTCTGAAAGTGAATTGGAATTCTTGCAAAAAGGAATCCAAAAACAAGCAGAAAGTCATGAACATCATCATTAAAAGATTCATAACAAATCCGGTTTTCAATTGAAAATCGGATTTGTTATGAATCTGAGAGAATGCATTTACAGTACTTCACCTTTCTTTATTAAATTATTCTGCTCGTGCTGCATATACTGCTTTAAACAAAGAATCTTCCTCGGAACATAAACGACCATTAAGGGAGGGCATAGCATTGGTAAGCCTCCCTCTCTGCAAGCAGGTGAGTCTGGATCGTGGATTGCCACTACAGATATAGCTCAGAATTCATTTCCTGTTAGCGGTAATGCGTATACCGGGCAATTGCCCCCTGTTGGAGCTTTTTTAACATCTAATTTCCTTCATCAGCACCAGAATTTTTTGGGAAGAACAATATAGGGTCATCCTTTTTTTGTAGAAAGGGTGTTTAAGATAGGGAATCGTCTCTGGATTAGGGGCGATTCTTTTACTTAGATGCGCTGAAGTGAACGTAGGCAAGGAGGCATACAAGTGATTCCATTGTTCAGGTTCGCAGCACGTTGCTTCCTGCGTTCAGTTGATCGCATTGCTTCCTCGTTTCTGTACCGTTTTACCTATATATGAGATAGTTATTTTGACTGATAACTCATGAATCCGATCACTAAAAACAGGAATATGGATTGACAGCACTTCCCCTGTACTTCATACTATTGTATTAATGGAAGTGACAGAATATTTAGTTAATTAGGAGGATGAAGCTATGAAATTAGCAGATTTTCTAGAAGAAAAGGGTTTTCAAGTGGCTCATGTATTGATATTGGAGGATAAATGGGGGGAGGACATGTGACTAAGCACAGAATCCTTTTAAGCATTCCCATTTTGCTATATGGAATGTACATATTTGTGGTCATTCAAAATGATAAAGATGTTCCACTTTATTTGCATCTCCTATTCGCAATCTACTTGATGTTTTTTGTACATTATGAAGATAACACAGAAGGAAAGCATGACGGATTTTGAGAATTTCGATGCTAAGCAATGCGTGTGGAAGATGTTTGGACTTCAACTGAATGTATCGAGCTGCCCGCAGGCTGAGTCCGTTGTAATCCCTAGGTTGTTAACACGTGAGCCAGTTTAGCATGACCACCCCAATATCTATTCCAAAATCATTA
The DNA here is from genome assembly GCF_057586375.1 of Peribacillus sp. SRI_006. NCBI lineage: Bacteria > Bacillati > Bacillota > Bacilli > Caryophanales > Bacillaceae > Peribacillus > Peribacillus sp. SRI_006. Next base: position 8,378 of record NZ_JBYCZT010000012.1, read on the forward strand.
ATAAAGCCTGAAAAAGCCTCAACTCCTTAAAGGAATTGAGGCTTTCACTATTTATTATTTTGGTTCCAATTAGATGATACGAGTTGTAACGATGCCTTCGATTTGTTTGATTTGATCTTCCAAGGCAGGAATGATATTGCCGTTTACTTCACCATCAATGTCGATGATCGTATATGCATATCCCCCACGGCTTCTGTTAACCATGTCAGCGATGTTCAAATTAAAGCTTGATACAGCCAGCGTGATTTGCCCAACCATGTTCGGAACGTTTTCGTGGAAAGTTGCCACACGACGGTTTCCTGTAAAAGGAAGGGAAGTATTCGGGAAATTCACAGAGTTCTTGATGTTCCCTGTTTCTAAAAAGTTCTTCAACTGACGAGCTGCCATGATGGCACAGTTTTCCTCTGATTCTAGCGTAGAGGCACCAAGATGCGGAATTGGAACGACATTTTTCATTTTCAACACGTTTTCATTCGGGAAATCAGTAATGAACTTGCCTACTTTTCCGCTTTCAAGTGCAGCTTGCATATCATTTTCATTCACTAGCTCGCCGCGTGAGAAATTCAAGATATGTACGCCCGGCTTCATGATGCTGAATGTTTCTTGGTTAAACATTCCTTTTGTGTCGTCAGTTAATGGAACGTGTACTGTAATATAATCAGATTCTGCAAACAATTCTTCAATTGTCATGGCGCGCTGTACATTGCGGGATAAGTTCCAAGCTGTATCAACAGAGATGAACGGGTCAAAGCCAATGACATCCATGTCCAAATCAAGCGCGTCATTCGCTACAAGTGCACCGATTGCTCCTAAACCGATTACGCCAAGAGTTTTTCCCTTGATTTCTTTACCAACGAATTGTTTCTTTCCTGCTTCGACAAGCTTCGGAATTTGTTCCCCTTCGCCTTCAAGCGTCTTTGTCCAAGCCACACCGGCAAAAAGGTTACGAGATGAAGCCATCAATGTCGTCAGCACCATTTCTTTTACAGCGTTTGCGTTAGCCCCAGGTGTATTGAAAACGACAATTCCTTGCTCAGTGCATTTGTCGACCGGAATATTATTGACTCCAGCCCCTGCCCTTGCGATTGCTTTTAACTGATCGCCGAATTCCATAGTATGCATGTTAAAGCTGCGAAGAACGATCGCATCAGGGTTTTCACTGTCATTATCGACCTTAAAATCGCCTTTATTGAATACATTCAGCCCGCTTTCGGCAATATTATTTAACGCTTTGATCGTTTTGACTTTTTCTAAAAGTATTGTGCTCATTTTGTTAGCTCCTCTTTTGATTATGATGTTTTTGAAATTTCAAAATATTGACTTTAAACCTTTACTATCTGTTAATATACAGAAAGAGGCAAGGGATAAAATCCCTTACCTCTGCCCAGGCGAACGGCTACGACACTATGTGTTCCCTCACGGTTATCCGTGTTTCGCCAGTTGCACATAGTCTTTTTCATTTATTTTATTCTATCAAACTATTCAGCAATCTTCAATACCATTTTAAAGGTTTATCTCTTTTTTTGCAGAAGCCCTAACTCACTAGAAATATCGACGAAACTTGCAGTTTTATCTCCGAAAATAGAAATATATCGTCGAAAACTACCTTTTTATTATAACTCTAAATAGTAATAAGACTAAAAACAGGAAGGAAATGATCATGAACGGAACGGTCGTTGTAAACAGGGTGACCCATCCGCTTACCTCTATGTATGGTGTAAACTCCATTTTTTCTATATCATGTTCCTCTGCAGCATTATTCATTCTATCTAGCGAAGTTTCACTATTTGGGACAGACGCGACAAAGTATTGATCCTTTTCATACCCTGCCAGCCGACCGCTTATTTCAATCACACTTTTTCGCTGCTCCACCTCTATAAATGTCACTTTTCTATCCGCTAAATTTGTAAAAAATTCATCGTCAGTTAATTTCTCAGTCGGTTCTTCGTCATTATTTAAAACCAGCACAACCCCCAAGCTAATCAAGCAGCTTATTAAATAAAATATTTTACTACGGAAAATCTGTTTCATCTCATTCCTTCTCCCACATTAAGCAAACTATAGGAAATAGTAACACACAAAGTTAATTATTGGAATATCCTGGGCCGATTAGTTGCTAATTGGATAATAGTAGTAAAAAATAAGAAGTATAGCAAACTTAAAAAAAGGAGGAACCACTATGCTAATAAGAGAGGCGACGTTGGCTGATGCGGAAGGGATAGCGAAAGTCCATGTGGATTGCTGGCGGACCACCTATAAAAATATAATGCCGAGTGATTTTTTAGATAAACTTTCTTATGAGAAAAGGAAAGACATATGGATAAAGAATATAACTAGTAATGGCAATCATGTTTATGTCGCAGAAAATGACGAAGGAAAAATAGTAGGATTTATATGCGGAGGGAAAAGGGAGACGAATCAAGTTGAGGATTCGGGCGATTTAACTGCGATATATATCCTCGAAAATTCACAAAGAATGGGGATAGGTAAGAAACTCATCAAAGAATTATTCTTTAAATTCGAAGAACTGGGATTCAAGACAATTTTCGTTGAGGTGCTTGAAGATAATAAATCTCGATACTTCTATGAAGCATTCGGTGCTGAATTGCTTAAAACTGAAAAAATCAAAATAGCTGGTGCTGAATTGAATCTATTGGTTTATGAGTGGAAGGACATTAGCCCCGTATGTTATGAATGAAATTCAGCTACTATTTCTAAAAAAGGCACAGTCCTTCGTGAAGGATTGTGCCTTGCTTTTTATTCTTGATTAAATCCGCTTTCGTCCATGTAAAATACTTCCCAAGAATGGCCGTCGATATCTAGAAAACTCCAACCGTACATGAAACCATGATCAATGGCTTCATTGAAAGGCTTTCCGCCAACATCCAGTGCCCTATTCACGATCTCATCGACTTCTTCCTTGCTTTTAACGGACAGGGCGACGATGGTTTCCTTACTCGCAGCAGAATCAGGGATTTCCTTCTTGGTAAACGTTTTAAAGTATTCTTCCACTAACAACATGACATATATGGACTCACTTATAACCATGCATGTCGCATTTTCATTGGTCATTTGCTCGTTAAACTCAAAACCGACCTTTGTGAAAAATTCTATTGAGGCATCCAAATCTTTAACAGGCAAGTTTACAAAAATCTTTTCTGCTTGAATTCCCATCCAATTCACCCTCGCTTGATTTTATTTGTTCACTCACCTACTATTCGCTGCAATTTTCGATTTTCCTGCTTGCAGCCTAAAAGGAGAGGTCATCATGGAAGCTTTCTTTTCATTTCAAATAAACACTCATGATCTCCGTATCGTTAATAGTTGCTTGGGTATTATTTGTTTTTTCCAGTTTTTCAACCAGCTCGCCATTCGTGACAACGATCGGAGTAACGATGCTTGGAGCGTTGGATTTTAGAAAATCGATATCAAATGTCACAAGCTTGTCTCCTGCTTTTACCCTTTGCCCTTCTGCGACATGGACTTCAAATCCCTCGCCTTTAAGGTTAACTGTTTCCAAGCCAATATGAATCAACAATTCTATGCCATTCTTCGTACGGAGGCCTAGGGCATGTTTAGTATGAAAAACCTGGATCACTTCTGCATCGATTGGAGATACGACCAACCCTTCCTCAGGAAGAATCGCTATTCCGTCCCCCATCATTTTCCCGGAAAACACCGGATCCGGAACATCTTCTATTTTTATTACTTGTCCGTTTATAGGAGCAAGCAGTTGTTCTACACTTTCTTTTTTACTGAATAATTTTTTGAACATATTATTTCCACCTTTCTCTTTCGGTCCTTATATCCTTGCAGTTCATACTCTCATATATTAAGCATTTTGTGAATTCTGATAATAATCGATGTTATTTTTTCTTTTGAGATTTGCCTTCTGCTTTTTTCCTTTTGTTCGCTTCCACTCTAAATATAACCATCTCGGTTATTAATTCATAAGGAATTGGCTTGTTTAGTGGAAACTGAACGGCCCCTTTTGAACATTTATATTCAGATAAGGCAGATTCAAACGCAGAGATCGCGCTTGGAGTTGGATAGAATCCTATATGTTTTTTATAGGCAGCGAAATGTACCAGATTTCCATATAAAACAAAGGTAGGCATTTGATAGCTTATCTTCTCTTCTGCATCCGGTGCTGCATCCTTTATGACTTTTCTTAACGTTTTTAATATCTCCTGAACTTCCTCGGGAAATTGTATGATATATTCATCAATTGAATGAAATGTATTGGTTCCCACCATCATTTCTCCTTTCAGAACTCCAAACTACAATACTCTTATTATAACATTTTTCACCTGCTAACTCCTGGATTGAATCCCTTTGTATTCCGCTAACCTATATTTTTTAAAAACTCTTCCATTCTATTCATTATACCTTCCAGCACGATGATCGTCCTTGAAGTATCGAAAGGTTCAATATCCAAGGAATGGTTTGCATGCGGGATTTTATTCATGCTTATGTTCGGTTTATTTTCAATCGCTTGAATTTTATCTGGAATATAATGATGATCCTTTTCACCTATAACTATATGTGCTGAATGATTGCAGCTCAATAACCCATCAAAAATCGAATCGAACTTCAATAGAGGCGTCAGCAAAATCATTTTGGCATTCGTAAACCGCTCACTTTTCATGATTCCGTTGATGATGGGGATGGTGCCAAGTGATTTGCCAAGAAACACAGTTCCTTGATATTCATGATTTTGAAGCACTTCCGTAATGACGGGATTGATGTCATTAACGATCACTTTTGTGATATCCACCAATGGATGCTTGAATATATCCTGGTCGTAGGCGTAATGAATATGCACGACATCATACTGATTTTGAAGCATGATCATCGTCGAATAATAGAATAGCGGCTTCTCATACGTGTACCCTGCACCTGAAAACATAAAACAAACGGCCGGACTTCCGGTTTCAATATGTGTGTATGTAATTTCTTTTTCATTACTATTTATTTTTCTTTGGTTAACCTCCATGATAGATTCCTCCTATTCCATCGTTTGCTTTATATATTCATTAGCTACTCGCTGCATTCCTCCTTAATCGATACTATCTAGATAGAGTCCAAGAATAAGGTTTCGTTTTTCATCAGGAATAGGTATACTTTAGCTATCAACCTATTTTATGGGAATTATTGATCGATCAATCCATGCCTTAAAGGAGAGTGTGTAATGAAAATCAAAACGTTATGTTTCATTCTTGTCCTGCTAGTCACTGGTTCCATGGGCACGATTCATGCAAGTGCTAACGATCAAAAGGTGAAAGAACTGGATATCGGGGATTCCTTCGATGGTGCGGAAGGCACGATGGTACTCCAAAACTTAAAAAATGATAAGGTATATATCTATAATAAACAGAGAAGTAAAGTACGCTACACACCAGAATCGACATTCAAAGTGGCGAATGCATTAATCGGTTTACAGACAAAAGCGGTGAGCGATGAATATGAAGTGAAGCGCTGGGATGGCGTAATCAGGGAATTTGAAGATTGGAACAGAGATCATACGCTTGCTTCAGCCATGAGGCATTCCGTGATTTGGTATTATCAAGCAATGGCCCGCGATATCGGGGCGGAAAACATGCAGCAGTATGTGAACCTGCTCGATTACGGCAATCGTGATATCTCCGGCGGGGTCGATCAGTTCTGGCTGGATAGCAGCATAAAGATTTCTGCCCGGGAACAAGTCCAATTCATGGAAAAGCTTGTAGAGGAAAAGCTGCCTATCGATAAGCAGCATATGAGAACCGTAAAGAGAATCATGATCAATGAAGAAGCGGACTCATATGTCCTCCATGGAAAAACCGGTACACGCCTTTCTGATATGGGATTGGGCTGGTATGTGGGGTACATCGAAACGGACAAAGGGGAATGGGCCTTCGCAACGAACATGGACGGCAGCGGAAGCAAAGCCAAAACGATTACGCTTGAAGCCCTGAAAGAGTTGGATATCATAGAAGAATAAACGTTCACGCATGCTCTTAATTAGGGCATGCGTTTTGCTTTGTCTAAAAAGATCGCTGAACCTATTTATAAATATTCATGTTGGCATTGCCTGATATAAAGCCTTTTTTTGGTTTGTCCAATCAATAAAAAGAAAATTACCATCTAATATAGTATAGATAGTTATAGAAAGGGGGATTAATAGTGAAATTAACGGAAATCAAGAAATCTTATGATGTAATCATTCCTTCAGGCAGTGCTTGCACTCCCGCTTTGAACCTAAGAAGACTTGGCTTAAGAAGATTTTCTTTGCCTCTTGACTGGGTCTTTACCGAGTCATTTGCAGAAGTGGCCAGGCTATATAGTAATCAGTTCAAGGAATATATGGAATTGAAGAATTTGACTTTAGTAGATGGTTCCGGTACTTATTTTGACGATGACATAGATATAAATGCTGTAAATACCTATTTTGTAAGAGATAACCATTATAAAGTCACTTCAGTTCACGATTTCCCCATCCTGCCTGATAAAGAATGGTTTGAAACATATCCTGATTTCAAAGAGAACTTAGATAAAAGAATAGCAAGATTCATTGAAACGATCAAAGATAGCGATTCAATCCTATTTGTAAGATGGTCAACAAAATATGAGCAAGCCACTTTGTTTCAACAAGTAATGAAGGACATGTTAAAAGAAAAGGAATTTACTGTATTAATACTAATCCCCTCGGATGATGCAACAAGTATTTCTGATTTAGCATGGAACATAGAAAATGTTTGTGTTTTAGAAGTACCTAACCAAGTTTGGGATGAGGCGATTTGGGATCAGGTTTTTAGTGGCATACAATTAAATAGTCAGGATAAATCCCTGAGCGAACAAGCTCGATGTGTTAATGATTTCAATAAGCCGAAATCTTGCAGCAGAAATAAAAGAAGTTGAAGAGAAAGGCATCCGCCAAAAGCGGATGCCTTTTCTTCTTGACGGAAATCAAGTTAACCCTATCTCCCGTTTTCTGCTTTGTTTTAATAACGCAGGCTTTTGAACTTGCTGTGAGAGTGCGGTACATTCAGCAAATGAAAACTGTTTACACCCTTTACAACGGTTCTCATCCAGTTTGGATAAAGCTTTATTGATGGCATCACCCGTACTGGAAAAGAACTGTTCCTCACCAACCAGTTCAATAAATCCGGTTTTTCTCAGCATTTCTTTAGGTTCCTGTTGAATTCCTGAAATCAGCACTTGTAGGTTATGAAACTTGAATTGCTTCACGATGTCGGTTAGCAGTGCTTCCCCCGATGTATCGATAAAGGACACATTGCTCATTCTTAATAGGAGGACTTTTGGTTTTGATCGCATTATTTCCTCGATTTCTTCTTGCAGCCTTTCGATTGTGCCAAAGAATAAAGGTCCTTCTATCGTATAAATGTTAATCTGCGGGCAGCTTGAACCTTGTTGCACCATTTCTGGTTTAACTAGTTTATCAGCTGGATCTGGTAATACCTTTGATAATTTCAATGTACCGCTCATCAGTTTAACGAACGATAGAATGGCTAATAGTAATCCAATCCCGACGCCTGTTGTCAGGTCAATCACTACGGTTAACACGAAGGTAACGAGCAATACGACCGAGTCCATCGTTTTGGCTTTTAAAATATGCGAAAATTCTTTGCGTTCGCTCATGTTCCATGCGACAAACATAAGAATCGGGGCCATGCTGGCCAAAGGAATGGCCGAAGCATAAGGCGCCAAACTGACTAACACCAGCAATACCACCAACCCATGAATCACGCCTGATATGGGGGAGACTGCACCGTTTTTAATATTCGTCGCAGTACGGGCGATGGCACCTGTAGCCGGAATGCCTCCAAATAAAGGCGCAATCATATTGGTCAATCCTTGTCCCATCAGCTCTTTATTGCTGTTATGTTTACTGTTGGTCATGCCGTCTGCCACTACAGCGGATAAGAGTGATTCAATACCTCCAAGCATGGCAATGACCAAAGCAGCCGGAAGGAGTTCAATTACCAGACCGCCAGTGATATGGGGAAACTGAAAATGGGGCAATGCATTAGGAATGGCGCCATATGCCGATCCTATGGTCGCTACCTGACCTGGAAAGAATAAGCTGGCGACAAGAGTTGATACAATCAATCCCAGCAATGCTCCAGGGATTTTCGGTAAATATTTTGGAGTTAATATGACGAGAGTCAGACTTATGCTAGCTACCAGTACACTATAGATATTCACTGTATTGAAGTTCACTAAGATTTCTTTCATATTTAAAAGAAAGACCTCTTCTTTTTTTAAGTTACTGAGTCCAAAGAAATTGGCAATCTGCCCCGAGAAGATGATCACGGCAATTCCAGCTGTAAAGCCGATGGTAACTGGACGCGGAATAAACTTGATGAATCTTCCCAGTTTGAAGACACCTAAAAGAAAAATCATGATACCTGCCAGGAAACCGGCGATTAACAGTTTTTCATATCCGTACTGCATGACCACCCCTAACAAGACCGGGACAAAGGCTCCAGTCGGGCCTGCAATTTGATATTTCGATCCGCCAAATAGGGAGACCATGATTCCTGCAATAATCGATGTGTACAGTCCGTATTCCGGCCTTACTCCGGAAGCAATGGCAAAAGCCATCGCTAAAGGAATCGCTACTATCCCAACTACCACCCCGGCAACCAGGTCTTTCTGAAAATGGCCTAAGTTATATCCTTCAAACCTGCTAGAACCCATCATTTTATCGCTCCTTCTTTTATTGAATATGCATTTCTTCCTTGCTGACAATATTGCTATATCCATCTATGATTCGATCCAGTTTACCCGTTTCGGGATGGATGACCATACCGTGGACGGCAATGGAATCCGGTAATAATGGATGGTTTTTGATCAAATGGACACTATTCCTTACACTCTCCTCAACGCATTGAAAGCCTGTCAGCCACTTTGATAAATCAATACCAGAGTTTGTAAGGATATCAATTTGCTCCTGGCTGATTTTCTTCTCCTTTGCGGCATCAAGCAGTGAAGAGGATTGAAGCCCCACCATACCGCATCCGTGATGTCCGATCACACACACTTCCTCCACTTTCAGCTCATAAATGGCGACAAGGATACTGCGCATAATGCTGCCAAATGGATGAGAAACAATAGCACCGGCGTTTTTAATGATTTTCGCATCTCCATTTCTTAACCCCATCGCCTTTGGAAGCAATTCCAACAGCCGGGTATCCATGCACGTTATGATGACGATCTTTTTATCTGGATACTTTGTCGTTTGAAACCTTTCATATTTGTTTTGATCGACAAACGTCTTGTTGTAATCCAGAATGCTAGAAATAACTGACATTACTGATTCTCCTTTCTCTTTGCAAAACTTTATTAAAGTGTAAATATGATGGAATGTCTTATGTACAATCATCCAGATGCCTTTCATCCACTCGCTTCTTTGGCACTGTTTTATCATTTGGTGCTTTATTCCATGTTAGAGTTAGTTAATTAGAGTTAAATGATAGAAGGATTAGAAATTGGTGAGAATTATTACAGTTCCTTCTCTTTTTTTTTGCATTTTCCTTACTCACCAAAGCCAAAAAGGGTGATGCATATTAGACAGCTAATAGCATCACCCCTTTTTTTGCTTTATTCAATTTACGTCTAGATTAGTAAACCCTTATGAGCCACTATTTTATTCAGGGCCATCATTATCGTTCTCTTCGTCATCTTCCCACGTGATTGTTTTTACTTCCTTCGTGTAGCCGTCCACTTGAACGACTGCGTCTCGATCGTCCTCCAATTCAACTTCGACCAAATAATAAGGTGTCTGATCTAGAGGTTGATAAAATTCTGTATCATCACCTGTTCCTTTTACATGTTTTTCGGCAATCGCAATTGCTTCGCTTTCTGTAATGATACTATCTGCCACCAGTGTCGAGTCAATTATAGCTCCTGTATATGGATCGAGTATCAAGGTGATTTTTTCGTTATTCTTATTTACCACTGCTTTATAAAAGGAGTTGTCTTTCTCCTGTACAAAATCAATTTGTTCCAGGTCACCTTGTGAGGAAATACGCGTCTTTATTTCGTTTTGGGTCAGTAGCTTTTGGTGTGCTTTTTCCGTAGTCGCTTCAGCTGTATGACCAATGGTTTCTTTTTTTATAGAACGGACTTCCCCACTTTTGGCATCCATCCTAATTTGATAGACCCCGGTTTCAAGCTGCATTTCAATCTGATATTCTTCACCTTCACTTTTTGTTGTCTTCATAATGGTTCCAGGAAATTTATCCTTTGCTGTCTGGTTCACTTCTTCTTTCGTCAAACTTTCCGCGGATAATGATGGAGCCCACCATTGAAATCCGACGAATGATAGCAGACCAAAAACGAGAATCGATCCGGCTGTTATCAGCACTTTTCTAATCTTCATCGTATCCCCCATCCAACATCATTCTGGCTTAATTAAATAAAAGAGTAACGATCGTTCCCCTGCCTTCGAGACTGTCCATTTCAATCCGCACATCTATTGCATCAGCAATTTCCTTTGCCACGGAAAGCCCCAATCCAGATCCGCCTTGCTTTCTGTTTCTAGCTTTATCCACACGATAAAAACGATCGAACACTTTTGGCAATTCAGCCTTTGGAATTCCATCCCCTCTGTCTTCGATGCGGATATATGCTTCATTACTTGTTTGTCCTATGTAGACGGAGATTAGCTCGTCACTATACTTTCTGGCATTGTCTAAAAAAATAAACAAAAGCTGTTTTAACTTTTGAACATCCGTTACTGCTTCAATTGCATCGACACTATAAATCTCCACTGTCCGATTGTACGCATTCTTATATACTTTCGCTAACTCTGCCATGATATCGGTCAGATTGACGTTTTCCTTCTCTATATTCCATTTTTCCTGATGCTTTGCAAGCAGGAGCATTTGCTCTGTCATCTCTCTCATTCTAATGGCTTCAGAATGAATGGCCTCTATGGATTCATCAAACAAATCAGGACGCTCCAACCCTTTTCTCTTCAAAAGGCTTGCATAGCTTTCGATGACAGTTAGCGGTGTTTTTAATTCATGTGAAGCATTCGATACGAATTGCTCCTGTTTTTCGAAGTTGGCCTGCAGTAAATCGATCATGTGATTAAATGTTTTTCCCATTTCCACAAGCTCATCCTTTGATTTTTCTTCTAAGCTAAGCCGCTTAAATTGGCCGCTAGTTTGAATTTCCTTCATCGTATCGATCATCGATCGAATCGGACGGGCGATGAAGTTACTAAGAATAGTGCTTGATATCAGAACTGGTATCATGGCAATGATGGTTACAGCGATTAATACGATGCGCAGAACAGCGAGCATTTCTTCGGTTGCTGACATGCTTTTGGTGATTTGAAGATTAACTACACTTCCATCCCCCCAAACGATCGGGTTTGAAACGAATACATACTTTTTCTGCTGATAAGTGATGATCTCGCTCTTCTCACCGGGGTAAAAGCTGCTATTTCGATTGCTTAATTGTTTTTCAGAATTGGATGTAACAGCTGTTCCTTTTCGTTGACCTTCGATTACGATACCAATCATGCCATCTATAGGCAAATAGGCTCGAAGTAAATCATTTGGAGATATATTATTAACATTTTCACTAACATCAAAGGCAATTTTCCCTGTCTCCGCTTTCGCACGGTTCATTTCATTCACCATCATCAGATTACTGAAAACAAAATAAATGGAAACATTCATCAAAAGCAGCAGGAAAATAAATAACACCGCTGTATATAAGTTGATTTTCTTGCGAAGTCTCATTTTGCTTCCTTCATGACGTAGCCAACGCCTCTTACGGTATGAATGAGCGGCGTTTCAAAGCCATGTTCGAGCTTTTTGCGAACATAACGGATATACACATCCACCACGTTTGTTTCTCCCTGGAAATCATACCCCCAAACCGCTCCCAGAATTTGATCACGGCTTAGCACCTGACGCTTATTCTTCAGTAAATAAAGAAGTAAATCATACTCCTTTGGCGTTAGTTCAATATGGCTATCACCTCTAATGACCTCGCGTGTTTTGACATTCACTTTTAAATCGGCAGTATTTAGCCATCCACCGATTTCAGCTTCCATTGAAGGTGCCGCTGGCCGCATTCTTAAAACCGCACGAATTCGGGCAAGCAATTCCTCAATTTGGAAAGGTTTGGTGATATAGTCATTCGCGCCGAGATCAAGACCGGAAACTTTATCTTCAACCGAGCCTTTTGCCGTTAACAGGATGACAGGAGTGATATTATTCTTTGTTCGAATTTTCCGAAGCAGCTCGATCCCGCTTATGCCCGGAAGCATCACATCCAATAAGATCAAATCCCACTTTCTTGATTGATATGCCTCAAGGGCCTCCTTGCCGTCCATTGCCTTTCCGACTTGATAGCCTTCGATTTCAAGCTCCAATTCAAGCAGTCTTAAGATCTTTTCTTCGTCTTCCACGATCAGTACTGATTCTTTATTCATTTGGAAGACCTCCTTTTGTGTGGGACTCTCCCCATTAATTGTCATTCATTTTCAAATTAAATCGATTGGATTATCGGTAAGTATGCCTGTTCGTTCAATAAGAAAAAGGCTGCCTCAGCAACCTTCCCTGTTTTGAAGTAAAGCATTTGTCAGTTGAAAAGGTCAGGTTATTAAAGAAACCATTCACCTTGAGCAATTTTCACTACTTTACCTCCAACATGAACGTCGATTTCCCCATTATCATCACTTGCTTTTAAAAACAATAAAGAAGGCCTTTCGATTTCGTATCCTTGTTCTACGCGAATGTCTATTTCACTTCTTTCAAAATACCCGTATTTAACTAAGTAAGCAGCTAAACATCCATTAGAACTGCCAGTGGCTGCATCTTCGGGGATACCATAATAGTCCGCAAAGTCGCGAACATTCAAATCATTTTTCGAATCATATGGTTCTGGAGAAAAAACCATAATGGCTTTTGCATCCATATGTTCAATTAACTCAAAATATTTTTCTCTATTTATCTTTACTTTTTTAACGGCTTCCAATGATTTTAATGGGACAACAAGCACTGGAAGTCCCGTCGAAACTTCTTGAATGGGGAATCTATCATCTATGTTTTCTTTATGTATATTTAAAACTTCAGAAATTTTATCTGTATCTAAAATCCGGCCAAAAGTTGGTTGATTTTGTTTCATCCATAGAAGCTCTTCTTGATTATTGAATGATACTGTTATCTGTCCACCTTTAAAGTTTAATATAATGTTATCCAATGGTGCTTCTAATACTTCGTTTTGAATGATATATGCAGTTCCTATAGTCGGATGTCCAGCAAATGGAACCTCTTCATTAGGTGTAAATATCCGGACATCATAACCGCCATCATTTTTTGAATCAGACAAGATAAAGGTAGTTTCGGAAAAATTAATTTCTTTGGCTATCTGTTGCATTTCTTTATCCGGAATATTCCCAGCGTTTTTAAAAACCGCGAGTTGGTTTCCTGTATATTTTCCATTTGAAAACACATCAACAATAGAATAATTAATCCTCTCCATCAGACTCCCCCTCGTTTACTTTTTAGTTATTTTAACGAATGTCCCAATTATTGCATGTAAATTTTAAAAATTAAAGTCGCTATTTGCCCAGTTAACTCCAAAAAAAAAAGAGCTGCCAGAACAACTCTCATGTTAAAAGCCCTATTTACTTTGTACCTTATTTCAATCTGTTCCTGTCAAAATGATTTTTTTTGGATTTATATTTAGGTTCGATAAACTCCCACCAACTAAAAATAATTGGCGACTTCAAAGGATATGGAGTCCATACTTTTCATTAGCAGAACTTATCCCAATAATTGAATTTTAATCCTTTTTTTCGTGGGACCTTTTTGTTGAATTTTCATAATGGAAAAGTCTTTAATTTCATTCGTGTTGCCGACGTGGGTTCCCCCGCATGCTTGCTCATCAATATCATTTATTTGAACGATTCGAATTTCGTTAAGAGAAGCCGGAAGTAAATTAATGACCGTTTTAATAACCCCTTCTTTTTGCTCTGCTTCAGCTCTGCTAATTGTTTCCGTACAAACATTATGGGGTTGTGCCAGTATCTTCTTTATCGATTGTTCCAATTGATCGAATGGTATTTCTTCCATTATGTCAGGAGAAAAAGACAGCTCTAATCTCGCATGTTCTTTTTCAATTTGACTGCTTGTAGCTAAAGCATTGTAATGTTGATAAAAATAACCTGAAATGACATGCAATAATGTGTGATACTGCATATTCTGATACCGCCAAGTCCAGTCAATCTGCATCTTTGCCGTTTGATTAATGTCCTTTAATGGCCGTTCCAATTCATGAATGATTTCACCATCTACTTTTTTTACTGTTAATATTTTATAAGTTTCATCACCTTGTTTTATGATTCCCCGGTCACAGGGCTGCCCACCGCCGCCTGGATAAAAAATGGTTTGATCGAACACCACAAATCGGTCTTGTATTGAAACAATATTTGCCGAACATTCTTTTAGATAACTATTATCTAAATATAACTCGATCGTGGCCATTTTTTTGTTTCCTTGATATCCTCTACAAGCATGTCAACATGTTCTTTTTTCGTAGCCCAACTGGTACAAAATCTTACAGCACTGTGTGTAGCATCGACTTTTTCCCAGAAGGAGAATGAATACTTTTTGCCTAATTCCAAAATCACATCTTCCGGCAAGATGGGAAATTGCTGATTTGATGTGGAATCATATCGTAATGAAAATCCATTTTCAACAAATGCTTCTCGAATCATCATTGACATTTCCACGGCATGTTTAGAAATTTCATAGTATAAGCCATCTTCAAATAAGGTTTCAAACTGGATCCCCAAAAGTCTCCCTTTAGCCAGCATTCCTCCCCTTTGCTTGATGAAATAGCGGAAGTCCTTTTTCAGGGCATCATTCATGATGACTGCCGCTTCACCAAACATTGCCCCAACCTTCGTTCCCCCTATATAGAACACATCACATAGCCTTGCAACATCAGCCAAGGTTAAATCGCTGTCCTTCGAAGCCAAGCCATACCCTAATCTGGCGCCATCCAATACTAATGGCAAACTACATTCCCGGCAAACTTCACTTAATGCTTCCAATTCGGCTTTACTATAAGTCGTTCCATTTTCTGTAGGGTTGGAAATGTAAACCAAGCCTGGCTGTACCATATGCTCATGGGTAACATCATTCCAGTGGGCATCATATAATTCCTTCACCTGTTCAGGTTGAATTTTTCCATCATCACTCGGCAAAGTAAGCACTTTATGGCCAGTGGCTTCAATTGCGCCTGTTTCATGTACCGCGATATGCCCTGTAATTGCAGCAACTGCACCTTGATGCGGCCGCAAAATTGAAGCGATGATAGTTGTATTCGTCTGTGTTCCTCCCACTAAAAAGTGTACATCCGCATTCGCGGCACCACACTCTTTTCGAATGTAAGCTCTCGCTTTTTCACAGTGTTCATCCACTCCATATCCGGGTGTTTGTTCTTCATTGGTTTCCATTAATCGGTTCAGAATTCGCTTATGAGCACCTTCTGTATAATCATTTTCAAAACGTATCATCCTTTAATCTCCCCAAACCATCCAATTTCTTCTGAATGAACATCATAGAAGCATGGATTTCTTTAATTTCATTTTGTGATAATCCTTGGAATAATCTCACTAATTGTTCATCAGATCTTTCATTAAGCTGGTTAAAAAGAGTCATCCCCTCTGGAGTCAACCGAATCAGAATCGTTCTGTTATCCAAGGTCGAGTGTTCCTTCATAACCAGTCCATCTTTTCTTAACTTGTTAATTATTCTGCTCATATAGCTGCGATCAATTTCCAGTTTATCAACTAAGTTGTTTGCTATACACTGCTCCATCAAACCGATTTCCATAATGACCCGTGCCTCAGTGAAAGAATATCCGGTATCCAATATATGCTTATCCAACACACCAAGTATATTTGTATAAAATCGATTGAATTGCCGGATATCAGCCATGGTATTTTTATTTATATTCATGATTCACTTCCTTTTAGTGGACATTATCCACTAATACTTTATTGTTATTAGTGGACTTTGTCCACGTTTTTCCATAAATCCATCAATCGATACCACTAGTTTGACCCATTTTAAAAATTTCACTTCTATTTTTCCTATACGGGAACTTCAAAATAAAAAGGCTTACCTTAAAGGTTAAGCCTTTTATAGTATCGTTATTTAATAAATCCATTGAGAAATTGATATAACTCTTCTAATTCGCCCTCTTTTGCCACAATACAGTTAGGATATTGTTTTATTTCCGCTACGCTGGATAATTTAAAATCATTGGGAGTCGGGAGTCCAGAAGCACAAATCATTAAATAGTCAGCAAAATGAATTAATCCTGTCACTGCAGACGTTTTTATGGTCATTTGCCCCATTGCTCTCCCAGCAAATAAACCCTTCATTGCACTCTTTCCACCTGTTCTTTCTATTACTATTCTACTTTCGTCTATTATAACTTTTGTTCCTGATTTTAAATCAAAAGTTTTCATTTTCTCAACCTCCTACGTGTCATTATTTTAAACCATATCTTTAAATCGAAATCTTAAGTATGTATTTATTTATCACGTTTGCTTATTAAGCTAACCTGCTCCCACATAGTTGCAAAAGAAAAGGAACTGCTGTTCAGTTCCTGATATTCAATATAACACACCCGAAAATGGGTCTTATTTTAAACGATAAATTTTACTCGGTCTTCCTCGAGAAGAATAAGATTCCTCACCAATGATTTCTGCTAAGTTAACTTCACATAAACTTACTACAATGCGCCGTGCATTGCTTTCATCCCAATAGAGATGTGTTGTTAAATCTTTTATTGTAAAATCTTTCAATTTCATTCTGTTGACTAAAGCATACAATTTATTATAATTTTTCACACTTATTTTAGCTTTTTTTAGTTTTTCCATAAAATTCTTGTCATCTATCCGGTAAGAAAAACGTAATTCTTCCTCTTCACCTGCAGACTCAATCATTGTTCCGTCCTCTTGTACAATGACGATGCCCTTGTCTGACTTTTCTTTTGAAAGTTGGATGGCACGTTGAGCGTTTATTTCTGCTGAGTGAAGTGTTTGCCCATATCCAATACCTACAGTTACAGTAGCATTGGATTCATTTGACAACAGAAAGACAGTATCTTTTAAATCTTTTATTTTGGATTCGATTGTACCCCGTGTACTAAAGATAAAGTAGCGGCCGTTTCCCTTCTCAACTAATGACCCCTCCAATTGTTCGCAAAATTTAAGAAGGGTTTCTTTTAATTTTATCTCTAAAAATTGCAGATGATACGAGCTTTTAGCTTTTTCAAATATTTTATCAAAATGTTCAATTTCAATAATTTGAACACCAATTTGGGTATCTCTAAAGTAAAAAGTTCTCGATTTTTCTGCAAGAATTCTTAATGATTGGCGAATTTCCATATCAGTTGTAGATATTCGATAGGTTGGTACACCTGCTTTTTTTAAATTTAGATATACAGCCTCGAAACAAGTTAGTGCACCTTCCGTTTTTCCGGCTTTCCATAAATCAAGATGGAATGCGATTAATTCTTCCGTGCTTGAATCGATATTGAAGTTTTTTATATACATTTCTTTTGGAGTAATATCAATTTGTTTTAACGCCTGCTCTAAATGGGTTGTAGTTATTTCGTCAATACTTACTTTACTCAAAAACTCCTTTTGAAAATATCCCATATGCAAAAGACTTTTATAGATGCCTGATTCAGTATGATCGATATATAATAGGTTTTCCCCTATTCCCACAGTATTTTTTGCAACCATATATGAAATTTGGCCTGAAAAAAACCAGACATCCACATTTTTGTTGTATTCCAAAACTATTTTTTCAGTTTCTCTGAAATCCTCATATGGGTAGGCTTTAAATTCCATGATCGACTCATATTCTTTACCTAAATTAATAATGCGCTCAACTGATGAATTAGGACCAACTACCCCAATTTTATACATATTTTTCTCCTTAGTTCAAAAACTTAATTACTTTAATCTTATCTTTAAAATGGAGGAAATTAAAGTTTAATCCTTCTTCTATTGGAAAAACATTTATCACAAAACATTGTATCTCTTGATTTAAAGGGGAGTTTAATTATGTTTTAAAAAATATAAAGAGCTATTAGCATAGATCGTACTTATCTTCTATGCTATAGCTCTTCAATTGGAGAAAATTAGATTATTTTAATAAATTCACCTTAATGCCTTTATTTAATATATTTTGATAATCAATAAAGTCATATAAGTCCCCTTCAATTAATGGATTTAAGCTCTTCAATTCTTCCGGAGTCAACTCTTCTATTGATTTATTATGATCTTCACAATAAATGACAATAGAACCAACAATACTGTGGGCATCTCTGAACGCAACCCCTTTGCTGACTAAATAATCAGCGACTTCTGTTGCATTGAGAAAGCCATATTTTACAGCATTTTTCATATTTTCAGTATTCACCTTCATGGTAGAAATCATATTGGACATAATTTCCAGACAAGACAAAACTGTATCCAATGCATCAAAAAATGGTTCTTTATCTTCCTGCATATCTTTATTATAAGCCAATGGTAACCCTTTCATCGTCGTTAAAAGCGAAGTAAGAGAACCATATACTCGTCCTGTTTTCCCCCTTATAAGCTCTGCTGCATCAGGATTTTTCTTTTGAGGCATAATACTACTACCTGTAGAATATGCATCATCAATACTAATAAATTTAAACTCTTGACTACTCCATAAAATCAGTTCTTCACTTAATCTGCTTAAATGCATCATGATGATCGAAAAACTAGACATTAATTCTAAAAGGTAATCTCTATCACTAACACCATCAAGGAAATTGTTTACAGGCTTTGAAAAACCCAACTCCGCCGCTGTCATTTCTCGGTCTATATTATGAGTCGTCCCTGCCAATGCTCCACACCCCAGTGGACTTTCGTTCATAATTTCAATTGCATTAAGAACTCTTTTTCTGTCCCTATCCAGCATATTAAAGTAGGCCATTAAATGGTGCTTAAGAGTTACTACTTGAGCTCGCTGTAGATGGGTGTATCCTGGCATAATCACATTGTTTGCTTTTGCCTTTTCTTCCAGGTTATTTTGAAGCTCTTCAATATACTCGATCACTTCTAATGCCTTATTTTTTGCGTAAAGCCTGATATCTAAAGCAACTTGATCATTTCGGCTTCTTGCTGTATGGAGTTTTTTTGCTGTTTCACCTATTCGTTCTGTTAGTTTTGTTTCAACAAAACTATGAATATCTTCAAAATCGCCTTCGATCTCTAATGTTCCGCTCTCGATATCTTCCAATATAGAAAGAAGAGACTTTATAATGCTTTCTCCTTCTTCCTTGGTAAGCAATTCACATTTCACAAGCATATTCACATGTGCAATACTCCCTTTAATATCTTCAGAATAAAGTCTCATATCAACATGAAGAGAACTATTAAAGTCCTCCATTAATTTATTTTCTTCTTTTCTAAAACGTCCACCCCAAAGCTTCATAACCATTTCTCCTTTTGTAAAATGAAATTGATTTTAAATATCTGTGTTATCCATATCTTGCAATTCTTGGACGTTCCCTTTTTTTCGCATGTACCAAACACCGTTATAAACAGCAAAATAGTAAAAAACGAATCCTATTATTGCCACGATGTAAGACATAAATGGCTCTGGAATAATACCCTTACCACCAAAATTTCCGATTGATGATATCCCAACGAGCATCAGAATATAAATAACAAGATAGATCCCACCTAGGATTTCTACCGATTTATGTTTATTGATAAAATGAGTAATCAAATATCCAACAATTCCAATTGCCAATCCCCAAATTGCAAGTTGAACCCTACTCCAATTTGTCCAATAAATAAGTAGAGTGGCAAATATAAAGGCTAAAGGAGCAATAAAATTCATGCCTGGGATACCGTTGTCTTTTGTCAAACCAACCTTACGAAACACCATTACCGTGACACATGCTGAAGCGTATTTGAAAATACCAATTGCTCCAACAATTGCAACTATCGCAGTCCAACTCTTTAAAGGAAACAAGAAAAGCAACCCGATTAGGAAATTAAGAGTAAGTGCACGTGTTGGAACTCCAAATCTTTTATTAATGGTTCCGAAATAAGAAGGGAGGAATCCACTCTTCGCCATTCCAAAAACATGTCTTGAAGTTCCTGCTGTATAAGCAAGTGCTGATCCAGTTGGGGAAATCATTGCGTCCGCTGTAATGGTCCAAGAAAGCCAAACCATATTCGCCATCAGTGCTAAATTAGCAAATGGAGAGTCAAATTTAATTCCACTCCAACCATTAGCTAGCATTTCGGGCGGTACGGCTCCTATAAAAACGATTTGAAGTAAAACATATAAAATTGCCGAGACTGACAGCGATGTGATAAGAGCAAGTGGAATATTCCGTCTTGGGTTTACCACCTCGCCACTCATCATTACCACATTTCCGAATCCTGTATAGGCAAAAAATATACCACTAGTTAAGATTGCGCTTAATCCTGCGCCATAGCCATTAGGCGCAAACCCATGACTTGTATAATTCTCTTCATGAAATCCTGTCATAAAAAAAGCAATGATGGTTAGGACAGGGACTATAAATTTAATCGTGGTGATAATGGTGTTCGTGACCGCAAATAATTTCACGCCAAAATAGTTCACCACAACAAAAAATACCATTAAAACAGTCGATGCTAGAATTCCTGTTGTCGTTAGTTGCTCCTTAGATATATCATATAGGCCTGGCCAAAACTCGTTAGCGTATTGTATAACTCCCGATGATTCAACAGGTGCAGTGGCGCAGTAGCCAAGCCAAATCGAATAACTAGTCACTGTAGCAAGCAATTTTCCATGGGAATAAAGGGGATAACGACCTAAACCACCTGTTTCTGGTCTGACCCTTGCTAATTCAGCATAAACAAGAGCTATAAGAGTAATGACGAATGCAGCAATAATCCAAGACATAATAGCAGCTGGTCCAGCCATTTTTGCCGTATTCCATGGACCAAAAAGCCAACTTGATCCAATAATTCCTCCAAGAGATAATGCAGTAAGTGACCAAAAGCCCATTTTCTTTTTCAAATATCGTTCTTGATTCATGAAATTCCCTCTCTCTTAATGGGGTATATTATTATTCGCCAACATAGATAGCTTAGTACTGTACCTAAAATAATTAACTCCTTTCAAATTTTTACGTTCATTTGAGAAGCTAAATTTACCTAATGGATACAAAATCCATAAAATAGCTAGGACACATTAGCTTAACCCACATAGATTAGCTCAATTGCAAATCTATTTTAAGGTAATAAAAAAGTATTTACCTTAAAATAGATTTTATTTGAATTGTTTCCATTTTGCAATATCATTTTTTGAAAATTCACAATACAAAACTCTAAAGGAGCTCGTTCACTGAGTAAGGCGTCCATGACCCGCTTCATGTGGCCCGTTCCAGGTGCTTTCCGTTGTCCAATTCCAGACTTAGATCCACTCCAAGGAAAAAATACCCTTTTTTGTCCTCTTCCTATGCTTGTCCCATTTTCGGATGGAAAACTGTTGGCCAGCCCCTATAGGTTAGGGGAAATTTGCTTTATTAATTTCTAAATTTGCTAAGAGTAATTTCCCTCGTAATGCTTCTACCTCATGCCCATCAAGCTAAAATATCAAGTCGACAAAACGAAACCATAAACCATTCCGAAAAAAGTTGAGCTAATTCACTAGAAACTACTTTCTTCGGAGGGTTACACGGCCATTCTCCCCATTATCTTAAACATCAAGTGAGAGCCCACATATCTCATGGAGATCACCCCTCACATGTCTTTCTGAGTCGGTGCTACTACATTCCTTCGTTCAACCTTTCAGGAGGTGGATGTCGGTCATGATGCCCCGTTTTTAGTAAGCAAAAAAAGCAACCCATTAGGCTGCCCTGGATCTTGAATTCATTTGAATGCAGTTATTACTTTGCACAAACAACGAAGCTATTTAATGATTTCTCCTTACCATTCGAAGTGTTCATCAGTTCATAATAACCAGTTATTAACGTTTGTATCATGTTAGGGACTTTAATAAATTCTTCACGGATACTATTGGCATAATCTTTTTCCCATTGACCGTCCTGTAAAAATGTTGCATCTACTGTAAGTTGTTTTACCACTTCAAAATTTGTTTGCTGGAGCAGCTGGAGAATTTGAGTTTTATGAAATAAGTTTTGGATATTTCCTTCACTCTTTACGAAGTTTGAATGCAGTGCAAGAATGGAAACTGCACAAAAGTGGGAACGTTGAGAAAGGCAGGTGAAGTCGAGGTCCCATTCTGCAAAACATAATTGTTTTGCCAATCCGCGAATCTTTTTAAAGTATTTCAATAAATCCTCTGGTTGCTTGAAATACCATGAACAATGGGATAATACAGCTACATCAAATGGGATGGGTGATTCAAAAAAATCAAAGTCCATTTCAAAATGGAAGTCAATCCGTTCTCCTAATGAAGATTTCTTTATGCGTTCTGTTGCTTGACCTAATGTTAACGGTGCTCCGTAATCGGGACTGGCAATATCTTTTGCGACAACAGATCCGCTTTCCCCTACTGCATCTGCTATTGCCACGGTAGTATCCCCTTGACCACAACCTATTTCCAATACACGCATTCCTTTTTGGATCCCAAATGCCCCCACTAATTCCAAACGGTGCTGCAACTGCACTTGTTGTATCAAATCATCTTCAAATAATTGATATTCCGCTAAAAAGGATCTTGTTTTTTCGTTTAGTTGAAATGACTTCAAGTATCATTCACCCCACATTTAGTGTGTATTGGTTCATCAACAAAGAAAAAGGCTGCCTAAGCAACTCCCAGACTGTAGACAAACTCGATGAAGAACAAGTTCATCTCAATTCTTATTTAGGTTTATAAAACCTAGAACGTCGATTGGAACGTAGGGCACTCGCTTTCCGCGGGCGGTCCGGGAGCCTCCTCGGCGCTTTTGCGCCTGTGGGGTCTCCCCATGACGCGCTTTTCCCGCAGGAGTCTCGCACACCCGCTCCAATCAACTTTGTTTTGAAATTTAGATAAAACCCCTTTTGTCTACAAACTCAGACCCGAAGCAACTCCCTTATTGAAAAAAAACACACGTTAGTTGATGATGGATATTTTGATGTAACCATTAAAATTATCGTGAAGAATATACTTATTATCCTCTAAGGATAAAGAATATACGTTTAAATAATAGTGCTTTACACATTGATTTTCCTGGATTACACTTCCATTTTGCAAAACCAATCTAACATCTTACATGCTTGCGTTTAAAACCAAGCCTTCCTCTACCGACTTCTTTTTGAATACTTTCGTATGCGTTTAGAAAACTGTTTTTTTTCTTGTCCCGTTTGACTTCTACGTTCCCTATTGCCTTTGCGGTCTCGACTGCCTTTTCATGGAGCGGCAAATAGGAAATCCCCACGGTGGATAGAAAATTATTCATAGCGGATTTCGTTCGTTCTGGCGATTCGTGAATCGTATTCTTCACAAGGTCCAGCATATCGGAAATTTTGCTTTCTGAAAATTCAACGTCTTTTCGATTCCCCAAAAGCCAACAGTAGCAACTCCAGCCCGCTGACATTCTCAGCTCTTCACCGCTTGCAATCCATTTATCGGATACTTCTTGTGCAATATCTGACTCCGATAAAGTTACAGCCACTACATAATCGGACAGCATATAAAAATAGGCAGCATCCATCCAACGATCATAATCAGACTCAGTCATGGCTTTTGGGTCTGCTATGATCCCTGCAAAGTACATGGCATCATAGTTGCCTGTCGAATAAAGCTCTTCAGCTAAATCCTGATTTATTTTAATTTTCCTTACAATTGGTTTCATGGCGCCTGTCGCCACGCCAAAAAGCGGCTCATGCGCACCATTGGATATGTACATTTTTTTAGTTCGTTCCTTGCCTAGGGCTTCAAGCTCCTGCATGACCATTTCTACATTCATCGTTAAGCACATCCTTCTATAGGGAGTTTCCCCCCAATATTTTGCCCATCAAATATATATCCCATTATCCTATAACAGACTGCCATTTGTCAGCACCGTCTAAGTACATGTGTGTTACGCAGGGTTCCACTTGTAAACTTTATGACTCTCGATGTTTTGTTGAACTATCCTGCCTCGATAGTTCCATAAGGGGTCTTGTCGTATCCCCATCAAGTTAAAATTTCTTTACACCCCAAAACGAAAAAAGCCATCTTCAGCAGCATATAGCTTAATTTTTCGTTTTGGGTATAATCCTTTTACTAAGCTTGATGGCGATAGGCGGTACCCAGAAAGCAGATGAATTTGCCTGAAGACCCCCTAAAATTTTGGTTTAAAATAGTAATAATGTAATATAAATCTATTTTTCTTGTATGATAAGGTAGAATAGTAGGAAAATGAATCGAAGGGTGGTATTACTTGATGGTAAATGTAAAAAAAATGTCGTTTGTTATTTTTATTTGTTTCATGTTTCTTATACCCAATTCAATCTTTGCTCAAGAAGTTTTACACAATGGAAGTCAAGGACAAGCAGTTTATGACTTACAAGAAAATTTAAAGGAAATGGGTTACTTTAACAGGCAACCAACAGGGTATTATGGTTCAATTACTGATCATGCGGTGAAACAACTTCAACTAGATTCTGGAATATTGCCAGATGGAGTTTTTGGATACCAAACACAACAAAAATTAAATAGTATTGAAATGATGGCCAGGGTTGTTCATGGAGAAGCTCGAGGAGAAACTTATGAAGGAAAAGTAGCTGTCGCTGCAGTAATTTTGAACCGAATGTCAGCGTCAGGTTTTCCTAAAAATACTTACGATGTTATTTTCCAGACAAATGCTTTTAC
This sequence comes from Peribacillus sp. SRI_006, assembly GCF_057586375.1. Taxonomy (NCBI): domain Bacteria; kingdom Bacillati; phylum Bacillota; class Bacilli; order Caryophanales; family Bacillaceae; genus Peribacillus; species Peribacillus sp. SRI_006. The sequence continues at coordinate 33,271 of NZ_JBYCZT010000012.1, forward strand.
AGCTGTACATGATGGGCAATATTATTTGACCCCAAATAACCATTCTTATCGAGCTGTTATTGATGCATTACAAGGTTGGGATCCTACTCATGGTTCTGTTTATTATTATAATCCGATGTCGGCAACAGATGAATGGATTTTCACAAGGGAAACAGTCATTAGAATAGGTAACCACTTATTTGCAAAGTAAAACTAATCTACATACATATTGAGGAATGATATTTATAGTTTCTAATTATTAATATCCCATTATCTATGTCGTGGAGTATAGTTGAAAGGTCGGGCAGTATTTGCCCGCCCTTTTTGGCGGTACCCCAGAAGAAAACGGTTCCAGCCACTACGTTTGTTGAACTATCCTGCCCCTTTTGTTCCATAAGAACTGATCGACATAGCTCTTTATAGAAAATGCAAAGCCATGGACTTTACATCCCCCTACTTATAGGGGCTTTTTCATGAGTACAGAGCAGGTATTGTCGGAATACATCATTAAAATATCCTACATCAATAATTGCTTTTTCTCCTTTATAAGGGCATTGAATATGCGTCAGCTGAAGTGATTCATTTATGATGACCAGGTCTATTGCGTCTAATTCTTTTTTGCAGCACGAACATTTCACAGCTAGTAATTTTTCTTTTTCCATTAAAGAAGCCCCCTTTTATAAATAGGTATTCTTTATGTCTAGTTGCTAATCCTACCTGTTCACACAACCGTCAAAAATTCCTTTTTCCATTAAGTATTCAGTTGGTTCATCATAGCTTGTTTAACTAACCTGCCGCGATAATCCCATAAGAAAAAGCTGCCTTAAAGGCGCTCTAACCTTCAGCTAACGCACCCATTATTTGCAAAAAAAACACCATTCGGCGCTCTGGTTCTCAACTTATGTACCTGTTTGTTGAATAAACTTTTTATAATCCATTACCCTGAAATACCATTCTCATTAAAGCAAACGATATAACCCCTAAATATTTTTTCATGATTCCCCACCCTTCTTTACCAAATTTATATATATGTATTTTTTTATTATTGAAATATCCTACTTCTTTAGAACCATGAGAAAAAGAGCTGCCGAAGCAACTCTCTTATTGCGGTTTGGACCCGTTATTTGAAGGTTCAAAACGCTCTTTTTTCCGTACCGTTTCGATCAATTGTCTTAATTTTTTTTATGAAATAATAATGTTTGTAGAGGGCGAGTACGACCAATAAGATTTTCACCAATAGGATGTCCACATAAAATACAGAAATCACGATGAAGAAATCGGCAATTAAATTGATTCTTATTTTCTCTCTTCGGGTCATGCCTTTTTTTTGAAGGAATGCTTCAACGTATTTTTCATATAATGAGGTGCTCTTGAACCAGTTTTCAATCGACTTGGAGCTTTTAGCAAAGCAAAAGGCAGCAAATAAGTAAAACGGACCGCCTGGCAGAACTGGTAAAACAGTCCCTGCGATACCAATCAAAAGAGATATGGCCCCAAGAAGAAAGAATAGGATACTTTTTACTTTTTTTATTGTCATCACCTTTTTATTTATATTCTATCTCCTTATAACGTAAAGAGGAAGCTTAATTGATTCAATTAATTGATTAGTATCTTCCCTTTTTGTTCTTGAACTAACCTGCCCTTTCGTTACTAACAAGATCTCTTATCAATTTGCAACATTTTTTAGACATCGCAATCATTGTGATCCATATCGCAGCCTTATATTCATTCATAGAGCATGGTAACGACACCAGCATATTCCGGCAAATTTTCTTTGGAAATATCCAATGTCTTAACTTCGGTTGTCCGCTTTCCGGAAATCTGAAGAAACTTGTCTACCTTTGAAAACATCAAGCCAACAACCGACAATGACTTTGTTCTGTAATGCATGGGAATCGTAATAGTAGATTTCAATTGACGCATTACTTGAGTGGCCTCTAAGGCATTAATCGTGACTGTACCTCCTACAGGAATGATGAGTACATCCACTTTTCCAATTTCATTTACTTGTTCTTCTGATAATAGATGCCCTAAATCTCCGCAGTGACAGATGGTCAGATCGTCCATTTGGAAACGATATAAAATATTGGGACCTCTCTTCTCGCCATTTACCTTGTCGTGAAATGTCTTAAATCCTCTAATTCTTACATCTTCGCGGATGTATTCCTTCGGCTCATTTACAAGCAAGTAATCACCTGTTGCAGCTTGAATTTTATTGTGATCGAAATGATTATGGGTAACGGCGACTATATCTGGTTCAACGCTTGGCATACGGTAACGGATGAAGCGATAATATGGATCAATAAGAATCCTGGTTCCTCTTTCGGATGTTAGTAAAAAGGCAGAATGTCCAAACCATTTTATTTTCATACTAAAATTCTCCTTACTTTGCAATTGATTTAAAATCAAGCAACTTTTAAGGAACCTTGGACTACAGTTAAAAATATATTCCATTTATTATAATTCCACTATTCCTGTAATAGTCCTTCTACACCCATCTATCCCTTTTGTTCCATAAAAAAAGAGATGCCTTAAAGACACCCCTTTGCGTCAAGAGACCACTATCCCAGGTAAGTTTCTCATTAGCTAGTTATACAATCCTCTCTAACAAATCCCCCACTTTTTCTGCCATGACACGAGGTGGATAAGGCATTCCATTCTTTAACCACCATTCCACTACCCCTACGTATGCATTTGCAACAAATTGAACAATTACATCTTCATTTTGATCGGAATTTTTCCCTTTTGTTATGTCCACATCTTTCTTGAACTCTTCGATATTGAACTTAAGGAACTGACTGCGAAAATATGGAGCTCCTTCACTCGCTAACATCGTTGAAAAGAATAAATAATTGCTCTTAAAATATTCCATACAGTGTACAGTCGATTCTATATAATCCATTTCAGTTGCCGATTCACAAAAATTACTCATGTTGTTTATATGTTCTTCCATGATTTTATCTAATAGATCAAATTTATCTAAGTAATGTAGATAGATGGTTCCTCGATTAACATTTGCTCTGTCTGCAATATCCTGAATGGTAATGTCATCAAAACTTTTTTCGGACATCAGTTCAATGAGAGCCTTTTTAATGGCTTCTTGGCTTCTGGTTATTCTTCTGTCTACTTTCGGCATGGTTTGGTCACCAAACTTTCCTAAAAATAATCAACAATTTTTATTGATTTGTTGAGTAATCAACGAATTGCGTTCATTTAACCATTGAGAGCATTCTGTTTCTATTTAATAATTATAAACAGATGTTGATTAATCAATCAATGATGCTTTCTTTTTGAACGAGGGCAATGTACACCATGATAGTCACCAAAGAATTTTTTTCAAAACAAAAATAAGAAAGGGTGTTGTTTTAAAAATGAAAAAAAAAACGATTATCAGGCGTGTACTCACATTGATAGCACTGGGCTTGCTTTTATCCGTGACCATCATTGCACCCAAGACCGGCGTTGGCGCTGCATACACGCCAGACATGACGAATGGGGCAGACAACTTTTACAAAAGCAACAAGGTAACCATGAAGAAGGTTACGTTTAAAAACCAATACAACATGAATGTCGCAGGGAACCTTTTCATACCCAAAGGTTTGAAGAAGAACACCAAAAATCCCGCGATCATTGTCGGGCATCCTATGGGCGCAGTAAAAGAACAAAGTGCGAATTTGTATGCCGCTAAAATGGCTGAACGGGGATTTGTTACTTTGTCCTTGGATTTGTCTTTCTGGGGAGAGAGTGAGGGTCAGCCCCGCAACGCTGTTTCGCCGGATATCTATGCCGAGGATTTCAGTGCTGCGGTGGATTTCCTAGGCACCCGGCCGTTTGTTGACAAAGATCGGATTGGTGTTCTCGGGATTTGCGGCAGCGGGAGCTTTGCCATCAGCGCAGCCAAGATCGATCCTCGCATGAAAGCCATTGCGACAGTCAGTATGTACGACATGGGGGCCGCCAACCGTAACGGGCTTAAACACTCGCAGACTCTTGAGCAGAGAAAGAAGATTCTCGAAGAGGCAGCGGAGCAACGCTATGTGGAGTTCACAGGCGGTAAAACCAAATACACCAGTGGGACAGTACATGAACTGAATGAAAACTCAACGGCGATTGAACGCGAGTTTTATGACTTCTACCGCACTCCAAGAGGTGAATTCACTCCCAAGGGCACATCGCCGGAACGGACGACACACCCTACTCTGACCAGTAACGTCAAGTTCATGAACTTTTACCCGTTCGAAGACATAGAGACGATTTCCCCTCGTCCGATGCTTTTCATCACGGGTGAAAACGCTCATTCCAGAGAGTTCAGCGAAGACGCCTACAAGCTGGCGGTCGAACCGAAGGAACTCTACATTGTTCCAGGCGCAGGTCATGTGGATCTGTACGACCGGGTGAATTTAATCCCCTTTGATAAGCTCGAGTCCTTCTTCAAAAAAAATCTGACGAAGAAATAAGGCCAGTATGAACCGCAGCAAGCTTTGCGTGAAACCACTGTGTGAGTCCTGCAAATCTTGTCGGAACTCACACTTTTTTGTCTGAATTCCATACGCAATGAGTGGAATTCAGCTATTTTTTATATGGCCTTTGGATATGACTTATTAAACTAGGGAAAATTGAATCTGGAGTAGATATCAACAAGTGATTTTACCGTTATAATTGAAAAAGTTTACCTAATTGATAAATGTAAGATGACTCCTTATCGCTACTAGAAAATGACACTTTCCTGAAAGAAGGAAATCTATTTTATGACTAAACCAAATAACTTACTTATCTTTATATTAACCATCGGTGTTTTCGGAATCATCAATACTGAAATGGGGGTAATCGGCATCTTGCCTTCCATTGCCGAACACTTTCATGTCAGCATCTCAAAAGCAGGATTGCTTGTGAGTCTTTTTGCCCTTGCTGTAGCTGTATCCGGTCCAACTATGCCGTTATTATTTTCGGGGATGAACCGGAAGAAGGTCATGCTGCTTGTGCTAGGTGTTTTCGTTTTGGGGAACATCGTATCCATATTTACAACTAACTTTACCCTTGCATTAGTTGCCCGCATAATTCCAGCCTTTTTTCATCCGATTTACTGTTCATTGGCTTTTACCGTCGCGGCAGACTCCGTCAGCAAGGAAGAAGCCCCAAAAGCTGTTTCTAAAGTTTTTATCGGAGTATCCGCTGGAATGGTAGTCGGTGTACCCATCGTAAGTTTTATTGCTAATGCAGCTTCGATTGAAATGGCGATGGCATTCTTTGCGATTGTTAATGCGATTGTATTTCTTGCTACATTGATTTTTGTACCATCCATGCCTGTTAAGGAAAAACTTTCTTACGGAGCGCAATTATCCGTATTAAAAAAATCGATTACATGGCTTTCCATTGTCGCTGTCATTTTATTGAACTCAGCCATATTTGGAGTTTATAGCTATCTTACTGAGTATCTGAAAACTGTTACGAATATGTCTTCGAATACAATCAGTTTAATGTTACTCATTTACGGTGGTGCCAATATTATTGGAAACATCGCGGCAGGGAAGCTGCTTACTAAAAATGCGAACAAAACTGTAGTGATTTTCCCTTTTGCATTGGGAGCAGTTTACATCATATTATTCTTATTTGGACAGTTCACCATACCTATGGCTATCCTTACATTAATTTGGGGGATTTTAGCTGGTATAGGGGGTAATATCAATCAATACTGGATCATGTCTTCAGCCTCCGAATCTCCTGATTTCGCTAATGGACTATTTTTAACAGCGGTTAACTTGGGAACGACAATTGGAGCTGCAGCAGGTGGATTATTCATATCAGAGCTGGGTACACAATATGTGGTATTCGTGGGTTTACTATCATTGTTATTAAGTTCGGTAATGATTTTCCTAAGAAACTACAAGTTTACTCCTGCACAACAACTTTCCTGAGTATGTGCCCACTGCCTAGCCTGCTTGTAGATAAAAGGGGATCCATCTGAATTTTTAAACAAAGTTGAATGGAGCGGGTGTTCGGGACTCCTGCGGGAAAAGCGCGTCCAAGGGAGACCCCCCAGGCGCAAGCCGAGGGCGGACCGCCCGCGGAAAGCGAGTGCCCTACGTTCCAATCAACGTTCATATTTTACACTCCCTCAAAAAAATGTAGGCCATCTTAATTAATATCGCTACAGTCCGAAGCTAGGCATGCCCACTGCCTAGCCTTTTCAGCGATTCAGAATAACCGACCCATTTCAGGATTGCTGGAAAGAGGATTGATTAATGTTTCAATAACTTATAAAGAAATGCATGTAAACTGCACTGCCCTAAATGCCATAAGAAAAAGCTGCCTTAAAGACAGCTCTGCTATTCATCAAGTTCTATAAAATAATGATCTTTTCGGTATGATACTGCCTCCATGGCTGCGAACAGGTTTTGCTCATGCAGGATGTCTATCCGATAAAATCCTGTCCGATGGTTTCGTTTGACTTCCGTTGCACGGGCCACTATACCTGCCCCTTCCAATTCCATTGATATCAGTAATTGTGATGGGAGTTGGCTGTGCTGATCATTATCTCTTTAAAAAACCAATTGAATCAGCATCATGTAGACAATGGTTCCCCCCGCTATCGAGAGGAGCATCATTTTCTTCCAAATGTGAAGCAGGGCAACTACCGCCACCCCAATAAATTCAGGGATGCCATGACTTCCGGATTGCAGGCTTACATCCTTTAAACAATAAATGATTAAAAGCCCAATTACTGCGGATGGCAGCATTTTACCGAGATACTGTACATACTTCGGTGTGGGTTTTCCTGATGGGAAAACGATGAACGGCAGAAACCTTGTAAGCATTGTACCTAAAACTACCATCGCAATTGTAATGATTTGCTGAGTTAAAGTCATTGTCATATGGTTCTCACCTCAACTTTCTCTAACGGCTTTCTAAGTAAGGAAAGTAACCCCAAAATGGCAAGCATGGCAGGGATAATGAAGTTGCTTCCGCCAAATATAATTAGGCAGACAGCTGACAGGCCAAGCCCAGCAAGAGCACTATGATGGTTTTTCTCTTTCATCCATTGTTCAATGAAAATCACGACAAAGAGAGCCGTCATAACAAAATCGAGTCCTTCTGTATTGAATTTGACAAAAGAGCCAAAGATGCCGCCAATCGCTGCTCCTATCACCCAATAACAATGGTTGAGCATTGTCACGAAAAACATGAACCAGCCCTTATCCACATCCTTCGGTACATCAACGGTACAATTGATGGAAAAAGACTCATCGCAAAGCCCAAAAATCAGATACAGCTTTTTCTTACCGGTCCCCCTATATTTATCAAGCATGGATATGCCATAAAACAAATGCCGTGCATTCACCATTAAGGTTAGAAAAAGGGCGTTAATCGGATTGAACGCGACAAGCAATAAATTGGCTGCAATAAACTCCATCGATCCTGCAAATATCGTTAGACTCATCAATATCGGGTAAATCGCGCTGAACCCTAATGAATTCATAAAGATCCCATAAGCGATGCCTAAAAATAAAAAGCCTGCCAAAATGGGCACTGTGTACGGAAAAGCCGCACGAAATGCTGGTATCAGTTGAGTTCGTTTTTTCATATAAATCACATCCTGATGGCTAAATTTATTTAAACTTAACATACAAAATCCGTACAAAAAACAAGTTAATTGTATGGATTACAATTAAAATAAAATTGCCCCATTTCATCAAAATGGGGGAGTCTGATAGGTTAATCACCTAATATTCTTTTAAAGCCGACCGTTTCAATATTAGAATTCCATACAAAAAATGATATGATTGTATGGAATAAGTCTAGGAGAGGTGAAATATGCCAGTAAATTCATTTGACAATTATCCAATGTCCTGGAAACCTGATAAGAATGCATTAAAGCGTCCTTTTTATAAATCTCTCGCATCATTACTTGAACAAGATATAACAAATGGCTTTTTAGCACCTGGAACCAAGTTGCCCCCTCAACGAGAATTGGCAGATTTTCTTGACTTAAATTTCACTACGATTACCCGTTCCTATAAAGTGTGCGAGGTAAAGGGATTGATATATGCCGTTACGGGAAGCGGAACCTTTGTGGCTCCCAATGCCACTCGTTCCATAACCATTTCCGCGGATAAAACGGCAAACAGCATCGATCTTGGTTTTGTGGCATCTTTTGAGCAAACCAATGATATCGTTTCAGAAACCTTACAAAAAACCGTGAACAAAAGTTATTTGGAACAGCTGCTCAATTACAACGATCCGACTGGTATTCCACATCAAAAAACAGCAGCTCTAAACTGGATGGAATCTTTCGGCATTCACGCGGATCAAGAGCATATAGCAATCGTTTCCGGTGCCCAAAATGCATTGGCTGTTGCCCTCGCTGCTTTGTTTGAGCCTGGTAATAGAATTGCAACCGACTTATACACATATTCAAACTTTATCGAGCTGGCAAAGATGTTTCATATTAAGTTAGTGCCCATTCACGGGGACCAGTTTGGAATGCTGCCAGATGAACTTGAAAAGCAATGCTGTCAAACAAATATTGACGGGATATTTCTGATGCCCTCCTGCAACAATCCGACCACAATCATGATGTCGGATATTCGAAAGCAAGAATTGGCAGCGGTAATCCGAAAGCATCGGTTAATTTTGATTGAGGATGATATTCATGCATTCCTGACGGCAGGCATTATCTCCGACTACCGGCAGCCGATGTTCCATTTGCTTCCGGAACAGAGCGTTTATATTTGCGGCACCTCTAAGTCCATATGTTCCGGATTAAGAGTTGCCTATATGGTTTATGGAGAAACATTACGCGAGAAAATTTCCCAGGCCATTTTCAACATAAATGTAAAGACCTCTTCTTTTGATGCAGAGGTCATCACAGAGCTAATCCTATCAGGAAAGGCTCATGAAATTGTTTCTCATAAGAAACGGCTTGCACAGACTGCAAATGATATTTATTCGGAATATTTCCCCTTAAGAAAGGATGTCGGACATCCTCTCAGTCTATATCGCTGGCTTCCAATTAAAGGGCATAACGATGCGTTACAGCTGGAAACCGATTTGAAAAGGCGCGGTATTCGGGTTTTTCATTCCAATCGTTTTCAAAGCGGGCAGACCACTCCTGATATGTATTTGCGTATCGCCCTTTCTTCCACAAACTCATTCGATGAGTTAAAAATAGGATTAGAAATATTAAAGCAGTATTTAGGCTGATTTAAGTCTAGTAAAAAAACATTCTAGTTGATTGGATCGGAAGGTTCAAGAATCCTGCGAGAAAATCGAGTATTAAGGAGATCCCCAGGCGCAAAAGTGCCGAGGGCGAGCCACCCGCCGAAAGCGAATGCCTAGAGTGGATATAAATGTTCAAGATTTGACAACTTGATTATTATCGAGTTAGTCTACAAATCTCCGGAATGGTCTCACCCCGGACCATTCAAATGAAGACCCGTTTATCCTTCATGAGAAATTTGCGACACTCCTGCCGAATAACTGGCTAGCCGAAACCCCACAGCCGCTTGCGGTGAGGGGCTTGGCAGACAGTCTGCGGAAAGGGAGCGGATTTCTGAAATCAACTCCGAACGTTTTTTAATAATTGCAGACAGACTTAATTATGGGAGTATATCGACAAAAAGAGGTTAAGCAAGGACCCATTTATATAGTGAATGTCCCGCCATGATAACAGTAGTAGTTTTCAGCTTTTAGATCCTTAATCTTTCTTAAAGACTGTTCTGCTTTCTCTACATTTAAACAAAAGTGCGGATTAGCAATGAGCAATTCATTATTCTCTATAACAGCTGCATCACCTGCTATTACACTTTTTAAACGTGGAAAATATAATGAAATATGACCTGAAGTATGTCCCGGTGTTGCTACTACTCTACATTCGTTATCCAAAATCCAATCACCATCATGTACCTTTTCATCAATTGAAACATGCTTTAAATTCTTTAATTGTTGGATAAACCATTTCCCGAATTCGATTTCTTGAATTGGCATATTTTCCAGCATTTCTTCGGCCTGAACCAATCTCTCTGACTTCATTTCACCACTAATATATTTTGACTCCACTTCACTTGCAATCAGGTTAATGTGGGGATACTTTTCCTTGAAGTCATATAAGGAGCCTATATGATCAATATCATAATGAGTAATGATAATATTCTTTAACTTCTTCATGTCATAACCATTTTTTAAAAATTCATTTTCAATGAAAGGTAAAAAATTTGGATACCCTGTATCGACCAAGGTTAGTTCATCCTTTGAAATAATCAAGCTAGGATTAATATGATTTTTTTGTCCATTAAATTCAAATTCAATTGGCAGTTCCATTATCTTCATTTTCCTCCCATACACCTCCCGTTCATTCTATATATTCTTCAACTTTTTATTAATTGCAAGGGTGCCAAAAACAGTTATTGAACTAACGCTGTTAGTCCATCAAGAAACCCTGTATGGAAACAATGAAAAGAAATAATTAGACAACAGCAACCTCAAAAAACCTCATTTTCTATCTTTTTGATGTTCCGCTAATCCTGTTATTAACAAAATCGAACACTTCCGGTAATTAGCTGATAAGCATATAAAGCAACTATTATTCTGATGAATTTCGCCTTTAAGGATTCAAGTTTCAAAAGGGTACGAGATTCGTTCAAAATCTATGCATTTGACCATTTTTGTAAGTGAATGTATAGTTGCCTTCTTTTTTCAATAAAACCGGCAAGTACTGTGAAACCATCTCAGCAATTCCGAGATTAAGCGGATGAAGTATCCAATCAATGGATTTCCAATCAAGAATGCCTTCCCGCGTTTTTTTCGGTGTTTCATAAATTAAATCCTTATCCGCCATATACAAATATACATATATTCCATCCAATTCACCTTCTGGAGTCTCCCAGGTTACGGTTCCTTTTGAAAAAAAGGACTCTACCTCTATCCCCGTTTCCTCAAATACCTCACGCTGCGCACCAATATCAGGTGTTTCACCTTTCTCGATTTTCCCACCCACCCCATTCCAGACACCCATAATTGGAGCTTTCTCCCGGTTAAGCATAAGAAGTTCATTATTCTTCTTTACAAAACAAACAGTATACTTAAACATTTTAAAAAGAACCCCTTTATCGTTAGTTCTTGCCACATCATGGCTAAGCTGGTTAATGGGAGTGAAGCAAAAAATACTTAACACATAAATAATAAGAAGGACCATGACCAAACATCCCTCACTTCCACTGCCTCCAAGTATTAACACATTCTCAAATTCTAACAATGAATATAGAATCCGTAAACGCTCTCCGTCATCATTCGAGGTTTGAGCGATATATTCAAGAGTTTGATTGATATATTTGTGAGTTTGGGCGATATATTCAAGATTTTGGGCGATATATTCGAAAGTTTGAGCGATATATTCGAGATTTCTGCTGTTTTACACGTGTATTTGCAATTTACTCGTGAGTTTTGCTGTTTTACTCGTGAGTTTGAGCGATTTACTCGTGAATTTGCACTATTTACTCGTGATTTTCGCTGTTTTACTCGTGAATTCGGGCTTTACTCGTGAGTTTTGCTGTTTTACTCGTGAGTTTGAGCGATTTACTCGTGAATTTGCACTATTTACTCGTGAGTTTCGCTGTTTTACTCGTGAATTCGGGCTTTACTCGTGAGTTTTGCTGTTTTACTCGTGAGTTTGAGCGATTTACTCGTGAATTTGCATTATTTACTCGTGAGTTTCGCTGTTTTACTCGTGAATTCGAGTGATTTACTCGTGAGTTTCCGCTATTTACTCGCGAATTTGCACGATTTACTCGTGAGTTCGTATTTTCATAAAGAAAGCAGCGATTCCTTTAAGGATCGCTGCTTTTCTTATTTATGCTCCTGCCCAAACATCTTTCGCATATCTGCCATTCTCTTCTAATGATTGCAGCCATTCTGTGGCTTCTTCTCTCTGTGTTTGATAGATATGCATATAGCTGTCAACTATGGTTCTTTCAACATCTGGCGCCATTTTGCTTCCGTCTCCGCAGATGTATAGGTGTCCTCCTTCTTCTTTTAATAAAGGAAGGATGTCATGGGCGTTTTCCGCTAATCGGTTCTGGACATATGTTTTTTCTTGACCGGGACATCTGGAGTAAGCGGTGTGCAGTGTTACAAGGCCTTCTTGTTCGGCTTGCACGAGTTCTTCTTGATAGAGGAAATCGTGTTCCGGATTACGGCATCCAAAGTAAAGGTGGGCCGTCCCTAGCGTTTCACCTTTTTCTTTTAAAGCGCGACGTGATTGTATGAATCCCCTGAATGGTGCAATGCCTGTTCCAGGGCCGATCATGATGATTGGTTTTCCTGTTTGCTTTGGCAGCTGGAAGTTGGATTGCGGCGTATTGATAAAGCAGGCTATTTTGTCTCCTTGGGAGCGTTCTGCCAAATAATTCGATGCAATTCCTTTGTATTCCCCGTTGCCGCTCAAAGCTTCTCCACGGACGACGCTTACGGTGATGCTTGCTTCTCCTTCGTTGTGGAGTGGTGAGCTTGAGATGGAATAGTATCTTGCTTTTAAAGGTGGCAGTAAAGCCAGGAAACGTTCAAACGGGATTACACATGCAAGATACTTTTCTAATAGATCAAGCATGGTTATGCGCTTGTTCAGGATTTCTTGTTTATAGATATTGTCCAAAAGAAGATCTTCAAGTTCTTTTACATGTGGAGGACATACCGTATGAGTGGCAAGCGCCCGTATTTGAGACCGGGTGGCGGGTTCTTGGAACTCCACATGGTTTGATAGTAACTCTTCCAGTTTTACCGGTTTTCCTGTAGGAAGATGGGCTGCTTTTCCGGAATCCCCAGTCAGATTCACGTAATCTTGGCCGTTTAGGTTAAATCGACCGAGCACTCGCTCGACAAGTTCCGCCGGATTTTGCGGAAGCACCCCGAGATGATCGCCTTCCTGATAATGTATTCCCTCTGGCAGCGTTAATTCTATATGCCGTGTACTTCTTCCGCTATCTTCATGCTGTAATTCAATATTCCTTTTTACAATGGATGTAAACGCATGATGAGTCCGGGCAAGCGGTGTGCCGCTCACATCACTTACGAAGTTCATCGTAATCGAGCTGACTTCCCGATCATTCTTATTCACTTCAATGTTCAGGGTTTCGGCAAGATTCGGCCAAAGCGCTTCTGACCATTTCTCGTAATCCCCTTCAAAGTCATCGCTTGCATCCCCATAGCCTGTTTCTGACAGCCGCACTGCTCCTTTTTGTTCCAGCTGCTCATCAATGAAGATTGGAATGCGTTGGTACGTATTGGCCCAATTGCGGTCCCCGCAGCCGAAGATCGCATAGTGAACACCATCCAATGTGTCACCATGGCTTTCCTTCAGCCATGAAACGAAGTCACCTGCATTATCAGGGGGATTTCCATTATAGGATGCCGTGACAATGAGAACAGCTCCTTCTTTTGGAAGCCGATCGGTGTAATCATTTAAAGGAGCAACTTCGGCATGGAAGCCTTGCCGCTTCCCTGTTTCGGCAAGGTCGCGAGCAATCCCTTCCGCTGTTCCCATGTTTGATCCAAACAGGACGAGTAATGGTGTTCCATGTACTGATTCGGTTGGAGATACCGCGGCACCTTTTTCCGGAGACTTTGGTTCTGAAGAAGCAACGGTAAACGATAACGCCTTCTTCCTCGGTGAAACGCGCATGGTCAATCCGTCCGGTTTAAGAGTCAATGTTTCTTTAACTTCCAATTGATATTCTTCATGATCGATCAGGTCAAAGTGCTGTAAAACCATGCCAAGCACCAGTGTCGCTTCATGAAGGGCAAACTGCTGTCCGATACAGGCGCGCTGCCCGTTTCCAAACGGTTTATACGCATGATAAGGGATGGAATCCAAATCCTCGAACCGCTCAGGAATGAACGATTCAACGTCATCACCCCAAACGGATGGATCACGGTGAAGCTCGGGAATGAGCAGTGAGAACACATCATCTTTCTTCACATTGTATTTTCCGTCCAGCATGGTATCTTCTTTTGCATATACGGAAAACGACGGAGCTGTCGGCCACAGACGAAGCGTTTCATTCAGTACCATCCGGACATATTTCAGCTTTTTCACTTGTTTGTAATCAGGAACATCATCACCAAGCACTTCATCGACTTCTTGCTGCGCTTTTTTTAACTTGTCTCTGTTATTCATGAGGAAATAGATGGCGAACGATAGAAGACCGCTCGTCGTTTCATGCCCAGCTATTAAAAAGGTAATGATTTGGAAACGAATATTTTCATCATCCAGTGATGCACCCGTTTCAGGATCGACTCCTTTCAACATATGGGAAAGAAGGTCATCTTCTCCGTGATCACCATTTTGTTTTCGTTCGGCAATCAATTCATCCACTAGAGAGAACATATATTGAATGTCTTCCCTGAATTGTTTTTTAGATTTGATCATCAGTTTATCTTGGATGCCAAGCCGCTGCGTTTGGCTCATCGCTTCATCCAGCGCACGCACCATACTGTTCACAAATGGATGGGTGGTCTCCCGATAAAAACTGTTAAAGCGGTAATTGAACCCGCATAGTCCGATCGTATCCAAGGTCAATCGTGTCATATCCTCAGGAACATCTATCTCATCAGCCGGATTCAGGCGAGCCCATTTTTGAATGAGCTGGGTAGCAAGATCCACCATTTTAGCATGATAGCCCCTCATTGCCTGCTGGCTAAAGCTGGGCAGCAGGATGTTATGCGCCTTTTTCCAATTCGGTTCCTTCGTTTCACTTGTGAAGAGACCATCACCGCCAAACGCCCTCACTTTCTGAAGGGCTGGACCGACTTTCTTATCAAATCTTGTTTCATCACATATTTCTTTAGCAAGGGTAGCACTGGATACGAATGTAGTGATTCGTCCCGGAAATTGAAACTGAAAAATCGGCCCAAGTTCTCGTGCCAGCTTCATGAAAGACTGAAGCGGCTTATCCTTATCAATGATAGGCAGGCTGCCTAGGGGGCCATATGTCTTTGGCTGTGGAAACTGAGTTGTATTTTCCATTTTATTAGCACCTCATTAGATAGTTAGATTGCGGAATGAACGTTCATTCCGTTTATTTTGAAAGTGTCTCAAACATGCAATCGCACTGCATCCCAAAAGCTTTCTTCCACATCTGCCAAAAGTTTTGGGTCAGGTTCAAACTCCCCGATGCGAACAAGTCGCTCAAGCTCAAGAAAAGCTCCGTAAATGATGGCAATCAAAGCTGAAGAAGGAAGCTCCTTAATTTCTTTTTTCTCTTTTCCTGAATCAAAGAAGTTTTTGAATATATTCAATAGCCCTTGAAAGCTGGCATGACTATCTTCATTTAAAAAATGGGCTCCACTATGGATTTTAATAAAATAAAGAGCTTGTTCCTGCTCGGTTGTAAAGTGAACCATCGTTTTAAAAATATGGTGAAACTGCGTGCGAATTGAATCATCATGAGGAAATCCATTTTTGACCGTTTCAGTGAAAATATCC
This sequence comes from Peribacillus sp. SRI_006, assembly GCF_057586375.1. Taxonomy (NCBI): domain Bacteria; kingdom Bacillati; phylum Bacillota; class Bacilli; order Caryophanales; family Bacillaceae; genus Peribacillus; species Peribacillus sp. SRI_006. The sequence continues at coordinate 48,725 of NZ_JBYCZT010000012.1, forward strand.
AAGTACTCTTGAAAGATCTTGTTGCCCAGCACTTCCTTATTCTCGAAATAACGATAAATGGTACCCGCTCCAACTCCGGCCGATGCAGCAATCATCGGAATCGTCGTCGCATCATATCCCCGTTCTGCGAAAAGCACTAAAGCGCTTTTTACTATACTGTCTCGTTTATTTGCTGCCGTGATCATAATGATCCCCCCCTTTTTTTCAAAAGATGCGGAATGAACGTTCATTCCTTTAATCCAAGTGTATACCCAATAAAATCCAATCTCAATCGCGCATACTACCCATATTTTGTGAATTCTTTATTAATGGAGGGGGATAAAAGTCTGAAATTATTTCTTTTCCAGGAATAAAATGGGATGATGAACTATCGTTTGCCCCATAAGAAAAAGAGCTGATAGTCACAGCTCTTTCACAGGTTTACTAAAATTATATAGGCAAACTTTTTGTTCACACGAAAAAAAACTTATGCTTGATTATAGCGTTCAGATAGTTTATTTTTATGGGCATTGAACACTTCCTCCAAGGGGATATTGTATTTGTTCGCAATCACAATCAAGTTTCCTAACACATCTCCCAATTCTTCGGTTAGTTCCTGTATGTTCTCTTCAAAAGAACCAATCACTTCATCAGGTCTATCCCTGCCGATCTCAAGGGAGCGAATGGCTCGTGCAACCTCTCCAGTTTCTTCTGCCAAAAAGCCAATGCGAATGAAAATGTCCAATTCTGACCATCCCCGTGCTTCATAATATTCTTTTACCCATTGTTGAAATTCAGTGACGTCCATATCCATCCACCCTTCTTTTTTATCATTCAAGTTTAACAAATCCCCTTTAATTTTGTATGATAAGAAAGCAAGATTACTAAATGGGAGATGTGATATTTTGAAAAGTCTAGCTGTATTTTGTGGATCAAGCAAAGGTGCATCTGCTGTCTATGTAGAAGAGGCTAAAAAACTGGGTGCGGAACTGGCAAAACGTAAGATTACCCTAGTTTATGGAGGATCAAGTGTAGGAATCATGGGTGCAGTTGCAGATTCCGTCTTGGAAGCAGGCGGAAATGTAATTGGCGTAATGCCGGATTTCCTGGAAAAAAAGGAAATTGCACATAAGAACTTAACCGAGCTGATCGTCGTGGAATCCATGCATGAAAGAAAAGCAAAAATGGCTGAGCTTGCAGATGGGTTCATGGCTTTGCCAGGCGGGCCTGGAACATTGGAAGAATTCTTTGAGATTTTCACTTGGGCTCAGCTTGGTCTTCATCAAAAACCTTGCGGACTCTTAAATATCAATCACTATTATGATCCCTTGGTCGCTTTATTCAACCATATGGCCGACGAACAGTTCCTGCATGAAAAATTCCGTTCCATGGCGCTGGTAGATGTTGAACCTAATGGACTTCTTGATCAATTCATTACATATGAACCGCCAACCGTCAAAACTTTCATTACCGAGAAACAAACCTGATCATTAAAAAACAGCCGGCCAAGATCAATAATGATCTTGGCCGGCTGTGATAAACTGCAGGTTAGGTAAATATCCGGTTTAAATAATCTCCATGCCCTTTGATAAGTTGCACTTCATGTTCGGATGAAATCCAGAAGAAATGAAAAGTCAGCCCCGCTTCATCTCCTCCACCCGTCGGCTGATGGTCCCATTCATCAGGAGCATTCGATACACTTATTTGATAAAAATATCTATTATGTATGGCACCATCGACGTTCTCCCAAAAATCTTCTGTTATTAATTTCTCCACATGAAAATTTTCCAGACCTGTTTCTTCTTTCATTTCCCTAATCACTGCTTGGTAAGCATCTTCTTGAGGCTTCACCGTTCCCTTGGGTATCTGTATACCGGCTTCCTTAATGGGATGTTGAAAAACCAATAACTGTTTTTCTCCATTATTGATTCTTGTCACATACCCGTAAGCTTTTTTTATCGGTATCATCATCAATCACCAAAAGCAAAAATGAGCCCTGTCTCGCATACAGTTTCCCCCTCGACAGTAGCCCTTCCTGTACCTTTACCGATAGGACCTTTCAAGCGAGTAATCTCCACTTCTAAACGTAATTGGTCCCCTGGTTTTACTTGCCTTTTAAAACGGCATCCATCGATCCCGGCCAAAAGCCCGATCCGCCCTTTATTTTCTTCTTTTGTAAGCATGACAACAGCACTTACCTGTGCTAATGCCTCTATGATCAACACACCTGGCATCACTGGGTAATCGGGAAAGTGACCAGAAAAAAACTCTTCATTTGCCGTGACGTTTTTAATGGCCACCGCCCTCTTTCCTTCTTCCAGTTCCAAAACTCTATCAACTAAAAGAAATGGATAGCGATGCCTGATAATGTCTTTGATTTCTTGGATATCAATCAATATTAAGACCCCCATTGCGATGGATTGCTTTCACTTAATTTTACCATCAGGATCATCATATGGATATTTTTGTATTATAAAAAAAGGCTGCCTTAGCAACCCTGTTTTCGCTTACAAATCCTTTGATTTTTTTTCCTTCGATTTAGTTAACGGGGATAGAACCATTTCTTCATACCTCTCATATCCCCCTAATAATTTATGAATCAAGCTTATTTTAGGAACAATAAGGTATACCGCCAATCCTGAAATGGTGCTCAGTATTGCTCCTGCCAGCACATCCGCCGGAAAGTGGACACCTACCCAAATACGGGAAATGCCAACAAGGAAAGCCAGCATGATCCATAACAACCACCATCCTCTTTTGAAAAGCCAAAAGGAGACACAAAACGAGAAAAACAAAATGGTATGGTCGCTTGGAAATGAATTATCCACTGCTTTTTCAATTAACTGATTAACATTGGCCAATTCGGCAAATGGCTGATTATTCGAATGTAATCTCCCTGCCATTTTTCCCATCATTTCAGCCATTACAAACGTAATCATCCCACAAACAACCATCATCCTACTCTGTTCATTTCGAGTGAACCATATTACGATGACTGCCAAAGCTAATAAAAATACCATGTACTCGGCAATGAAAATGGCAGAAGGGTTTAAATAATCGTACTGTTTCCCTAAGTCATTGATCATTCTGAATACATTGGTATTCAACTCAAAAAAGTCCATTTCATACCCAACCTTCCTCTTTTTCTTACATATTAAAGAGAAAGGAAATATATCGCCATCGTTCTTCCTAACAGTTTAAGCTGCCGTCTTACAATTTTGTCACGCGGTTAAAGAAGCTTAGTGGGGTCTTGTATATTCCCTGAACTTTCTATATAATCCAAGGAAAAATACGGAGGTTAGTCAAATGAATAATGATAGGAACTCTGTTCTAATTCATGAAAAACAGGAAACGATTTGGAATGCGATCACGAATGATGAAATCATTTCAAAATGGAATATTCCTAAACTCCAGGTTGGAGAGAAGGCAATCTTCGTATTAATGCCTAGTGCACATAACAACCTTAAAGAGAATGAAAGCATCCCAATGAGCTTTACAATCCAAGAGATAATCCCTTACGAAAGGTTTTCTTATTCCTCGGATTCGGATAAACTCGTTTACACTTTTGAAATATTCCCAGAATCCGAAGGCACTAGAGTATCCATTAACATGGACGGATATGAACTTAGTTTGGCTAACTTAAAAGCATGTTTAGAAGGAAAAGAACTTCCCTATACCTAATCATTCATTTGAAAGAGAATCTAGTTCATTTCCATGTTTATAAAAAATCGTTGCTGTCCCCCTTCTGGAGACGGCTGTATTTATAATAGAAGAAATTCGCACAAGGAGGTAAAAAATGCTGAACATACAGAAAAAGTCCGATACTGTCATCATTGTCATTCACGAAATATATGGCCTGAACCGACATATGCAGGGTTTTTGTGAGTTATTATCAAGACAGGGTTTTGATGTGATATGTCCGGATTTGTTAGAACGTGAGAGGCCATTTGATTATTCCGAAGAGGATGCTGCTTATCGGCATTTTATGGAGAACGTAGGTTTCACGGGTGCTTTATATAAGATAAAGGATATAGTATCGGATATAAAAGATGCATACCAAAAGATTTTCATTCTTGGATTCAGTGCAGGGGCAACTGTAGCTTGGCTGTGCAGTGAGGAAGAGTGTGTCGATGGAATTGTTGGTTACTACGGTTCGCGTATTAGGAATTATGCAGAATTGGCGCCACGATGCCCTGCACTGCTATTTTTCCCACTAGAAGAGCCATCATTTAATGTCGACGAGTTAATTTCAGCTTTAGAAAGTAAGGATGTCGAAGTTCATAAATTCATGGGGGGACACGGATTCAGCGACCCTTACCATTCAAAATATCATGCAGAATCAGCACAAGCAGCCGTTAGCAAAATGCTGGAATTTTTTATGGTGAATTAAGGTTCCACATTCACCCTACTGCCGTTTTGTATGGATCCAATGTATGGAACCCGCATCACTATGGGGGTGACAATCATTTTGAACCTTTTTATATTCTGTTTCCAACTCTTTCAAGGTTAACTTCATAAGCTGTTCCACTGTTTTATTTACAGTATGGATCATAAGTTTATAGATTAATTCCTTCCGCCTTTCTTCCACACCCTTCCTCATTTCACCCTCTCCTTTTATTCTGATATTATATGAAGTGTATCTCTAGACAGGGGGAATGATCGTCGGATTCCTTCTCTTCGATTTTGTTTATTTTAATATATTCATTCTCTAAATCGGTTAAGGTCAATTCAAATAGATGGATGTCATTCTTTTTATAAACTCCCTTGTTAATCAACTTATTGATCAGGAAGTTCCTTTTTTTCTCAATGGCTTTACGCAATAATATCCCCATGATACATCCTCCTTTTTAATACGTATTGACTTGCCCATTCACAAAAAACCGGAGACACCTCTTTACATGAAAGAAAAGTCTCCGGTTTTCCGGTCAATTAACCTATAATTCCTATTCAATTACTTGGTATTATTATAATACTAACTACATGCTCCGTAGTCAACTATTTTTTTCCTTCATCTTATTTATTTTTGCTTCGCTTCATGAAATGCCGCTTTCACTTGATCCAACAGGTCTTTATCCGAAAGCAATTTATACCCCGTAAGTGCTAGAGCTTTTGCTCCGGTCAGGATGGCCTTGTCTCCAGCAGGAGATTTGGCACAGTCGCGGAATTCATTCGTATGGGCAATCAACTCATCATGTCCAATTTTTATATAAGGATGTGCTGTCGGCACTGCATGGCTTACATTACCTGCATCCGTCGAGCCAAAGCCACTCTCTTTTCGAGGAGCCACCGCTTCCCCTAATTGAGTCAGTTCTTCTTTTAGCAGTTCATCCAGAACTGGATTGATGACAAAATCGAGTACTTCATTTTGGAAACGTTCCACTTTAACCGTGCTTCCTGTGGCAAGTGCTGCCCCTTCAGCAACTGCACGTATTTTATTGGATACTTCTTGGCAAAGTTTCCATGTTGTCGCTCTAATGTAAAATCTGGCGGAAGCATATTCAGGAATGATGTTAGGCGCTTCCCCGCCATTGGTGATGATTCCGTGAATTTTGACCTCGGCCGGGAGCTGCTGACGCAAAGCATTAATGCCATTGAACAGCTGAATCACCCCGTCAAGTGCATTCACGCCTTCTTCAGGTGCAGCTGCTGCATGGGCTGACTTCCCGTAAAAATGAAAATCAAGGGGGTCGACAGCCAAAAACGGACTTGTTACACCCGTTTTTCCTGCAGGATGGATAAGGATGGCCGCATCCACCCCATCAAATAGACCGTGCTTCACAAAGCTTCCTTTTGCACTTCCATTCGGCCCGCCCTCTTCAGCCGGTGTTCCGAAAACGATCACCTCCCCGCCCGTTTCCTCCAGCACTTGAGCCAGGGAAATGCCTGCCGCCACACTCGTTGTGCCGATGATATTATGGCCGCAAGCATGGCCTAAACCCGGCAATGCATCATACTCGGCTAAAAAGGCAATTGTAGGTCCTTTCTTTGAAGAGATTTTTTTGGCGATGAATCCTGTTTCATGCCCGGCAATATTGCGTGTCACTTCAAATCCTTCATTTTGAAGTATTCCGGTTAATGTATCCGAAGCGAAAAACTCTTGATTCCCAATTTCAGGTTTGGCATGAATGGCTTGACTCGTTTCGATATATAATTCGGAATGAAGGTCGATATGATCTTCAATGATTTGCTTATGCTGCTTCAGCACTGATTCTCTCGCCATGTCTTAATCTCCCCTTTTTCTTGAATGCATCCATTACTTTTCATTAGCTGGTTTTGTCCAAGCGTCCTGGTAATTCACTAATTCATCTACAGAAACATAGGCAGGAATGGTGTTTCCTTTAAACGTTTTTTCAATGAACGCTTCCACTTCTTTCGATTGATAAAGCTCCACTAATTTTTGCAGCTCAGGACGATCGGCATTTCCCTTTTTAACTGCAATGATATTAATATATGGTTTCGCCGTTTTACTTTCATGGAATAAAGAATCTTTTAATGTAAGGCCTGCTTCGACGGCAAAGTTATTATTGATGGCTGAAGCATCGGCATCATCCAATAGACGCGGTGTATTGCCGGCAGCAACAGGCTGGATTTTCAAGTTTTTCGGATTTTCCTTAATGATTTCCAATGATCCCGATCCATTGAATTCTTCTTTCAATGTAATCAATCCAGCTTCCTGAAGCAGGAGCAGTGCCCGGCCAAAGTTTGTTGCTTCATTCGGAACGGCTATCGTAGCACCATCCGGAAGATCTTTGAGACTTTTATGTTTTTTCGAATAAAGGCCCATAGGTGCAATGACAGTCGACCCGATGGCCTCCAATTTCAGATTTTGATCTTGAACGAATTCATCGAAATAGGCGACAGTTTGGAATGAATTGGCATCAATTTCACCTTCGCTTAACGCAAGGTTCGGTTGGATATAATCATTGAAAGTGACCAGTTCGATATTAAGTCCTTCCTCTTTCGCCAAGTCGACAATGTATTCCCATGTTCTCGTATCCCCGCTGCTGACACCGACTTTCACAGTTTTTACATCATCCGAACTTCCTGATGCACCCTCATCGTTCCCGCATGCTGCAGCCACGATGGCCAATGCCAATACCATGATCGTTAATAAGATTTTTTTCATTTTTCCAACCTCCTGTTAGTTTTATCTTCTTCTTATTTTTCTTGAAACAAAGTTCCCGGTGGATTGCAATAATTGAACGATGATCACGAGCGCCGCTACTGTGACGATCATCGTCATCGTATCGAACCTTTGGTAACCGTAAGCCAAGGCTAAATCCCCGACCCCGCCTGCACCGACAGCACCTGCCATCGCCGTAGATCCAACAAGCCCGATTGTCGCTGTTGTAAATGTCAGAATCAACGAACTAAGTCCCTCGGGAATCAAAAAGCGGTAAATGATTTGCCATGTTGTCGCCCCCATCGCCTGAGCTGCCTCGATGATCCCTTTGTCCACTTCCAACAGCGAGTTTTCCACAAGCCGGGCAATATAAGGAGCCGCGTAAAAGATTAGCGGAACAATGGCAGCATTCGTTCCGATCGCACTGCCGACAATCATTCTTGTAAACGGAATGAGTGCTACAAGCAAGATGATGAAAGGAACGGACCGCAGGATATTGATGATCGGATTCAATACATTAAAAATCCATTTATTCTCCAGGATGTGACCCTTTCTTGTAATGACAAGCAGGATACCGAGCGGAAGCCCGATCAATCCGGAAAATATCAATGAGATGGCTACCATATAAAGTGTGTCACCGAAAGCTGTCGACAGCTGGTCTGCCGTTATTTCCATACCCCAAAGCGTATTACCCATTTATACTTGCACCTCCTGGACGAGAATCCCCTCATCTTTAATATATTGATAAGCCTTGTCGACCTCATTTTTGCTCCCGGTCACTTCGATGATCAAATTCCCGAAAGGCGTTTCCTGGATTTCAGAAATATTGGCTGATAAGACACTTAAATGAACATCATATTTCTTCGAGATGGTTGAAAGTAAAGGAGTACCCGAAGTAGTTCCAATAAAATTAATTTTCCAAATAATCGGGATGTGGGACCCTATGCTTTTTAAGAAACTTTGTGGAATTTCGTCATGTATGACCGTTCTCACGAAGTTTTTTGCAATATCCGTTTGCGGCTTGGCAAAAACTTCGAAAACCGAACCTTGTTCAACGACGCAGCCGCCCTCCATGACCGCTACCTTATTGCAAATTTCCCGAATGACAGACATCTCATGAGTGATTAGCAGGATGGTGATATTGTATTCTTTATTAATTTTTTTTAAGAGCTGCAGAACTGCACTCGTTGTTTGTGGATCCAATGCCGACGTAGCTTCATCACACAATAAGATCGATGGATTCGTAGCCAATGCCCTCGCAATGCCGATCCGCTGCTTTTGCCCGCCGGATAATTGTTCCGGATAACTCTTTGCTTTGCTCGATAGGCCAACGAACTCCAACAGCTCGCCTACACGTTTTTGAATTTCCTTAGCCGGAGTTCCCGATAAAACCAGCGGCATAGCAATATTATCAAAAACAGTCTTTGAGTTTAATAAGTTGAAATGCTGAAAGATCATCCCGATTTTTTTCTTTTCAGCCCGTAATTCCTTCGGGCTTAATTTGGTTAAATCCTTGCCACCAACAATCACCGAACCATCTGAAGGATGTTCAAGCAAATTGACCAACCTGATCAACGTACTCTTTCCGGCCCCGCTATAACCGACTACCCCGAATATATCCCCCTTTTCCACTGTCAAATCAATGCCTTTCAAAGCCTCGACAGTCTGTTTCTTTGTTTGATAAATCTTTTTAACACCTTGAAACTCAATCATCCAATCTCCCCCCATGCTGTTTATTTGTACGAATTCCTTATCCAGAGAGAAGAGCTTTGCAACGTTTCATAATGATAGGGTTAAAATTCAGGAGTGAAACTGCGAAATTCACGAGTAATTACGTGAAACTCACGAGTAACTGCGCCAAACTCACGAGTAATTCTGCAAAATTCACGAGTAAATCCACCAAACTCACGAGTAAATCTGCCAAACTCACGAGTAATTGCACCAATTCTCCAAATAACCATATACATTTTGAATAAACAAAAGAGGCCCCTTCCGTCATCAGACAGAAGAGGCCTCTTTTAGACATAAAAAAGAGTAAACTCTTAAATTAATTATCTAAGAAAAGCTCCTTCTTATCTTTCAAACTTTCGTCCGTTGGAATTAGCACAGTATTTTTACAAAAGTAAAAACCCGCTGCCGAGGTATCATAGGGCCAAGTCCCTCCACATCTCTTGATAAGAATTAACGTTATATTTAATTATGTCCTTCACTATATATTCTAATTTCGCTAAAGTCAACCTTATTTTTCATCGCCATAAATAGTTTCATAGTATAGTGAATCGATACTTTTTTGTTATATCAATATATTTTATATTTCTACTTTTATAATGATTTGCTCATTCTCCATACAGGGTATTTTTCATTTTCTTCCCTTATCTTCACCATGCCTGAATTCGTATATAAAGAAATCGCCCTTTGATTATCCGGAGAAACCCTTAAGTGATATTCGGATACATTAAATTGCCTGAAAAAGTTTTCTGCGTAGCGAACCAATTCCTTGCCAAGGCCTTTACTGCGGTATTCGGGAATAAGATAAAATAGATTCACATAGCCAATTTCAGTTCCTTCATACTCCCGAATATGAAGTTCCATTTGTCCAATCGGTTCTTGGTCCTTTTCAATGATCACCTGTCCATCTGGAAATTTGCGGACCCTTTCTTCCATTCGTTGCAGATAGGCATGTTCATCTCCAAAACCCGCATCAGTTCCAAAACTTGCAATAAAGGAATCTTTCCGGAATTTAATGATAGTATCTTTATCTTTGTCCGTATCAATGGTACGAAAGATCAACTTCATCCACCCTTATCATTTTAGTGAAATAGTTTTCAAGCAGGGAAAACTTTCTTTTTCATAAATAAAAGTCTTAAAAGGGCCCTTTTGTTTTTGTGCCTTGATGAAAAAACATCTGCCATCTTCCATTCGCACATTTCCAGATTGAACTTCTTAAGGTATGTTCCAGCTTATCTTCATCAAAAATCCGGTATGTAATTAACACGGTATCATCAGACAATGGATGCATCTCAAATTGACTTAGGGTCATGTTCACTGCTCCGGCTCCCTCTTGCCCAATAAAATCGCTTTTTGACCATATGTTACCCGAATTGCCGAACTCAAAGAAATCATCTTTCAATAATGATGAAAGCTCTTCTCGAGATGTACGAACTTCAGATTTTAACAATTTCTCCTCCAGCTGATACAAATGCTCTTTTAATAATGAAGATTCCCTGTCCATTCATCTTGTCCTCCTTTTTCAACTATTGTTGAAGTTCATGATCCATGCTGGCAAAGATTTTATATCCAGTTGGTTTGGTTATAATTGCGGTCAGCAGCACTTTTTTCTTTTTTTGTTTGGCTGTTTTTCCATACTTTGTTGCTATTTACCAAGTAATGTAGAGTGGTTGATTTCCCCTCCAGATGCTCGCTTTCCTTGGTGCGGGCGGTGAGCCTCCTCGGCGTAAACGCCTGTGGGGTCTCACCTGTCCCGCTGCTCCCGCAGGAGTCTCGCACTTCCGCTCCAATCAACCTTAAATCGTTTCGTTTTAAAAACAACAATCTTTACGAAAAGAGCCTTTCTTTTTTAACCGTTTTTGCCGTCCCCATTTTATTACTATTTTTAGCTGGCTGACTTCGTGACTGGACTCACAGCGGATTTCTAAGTAAACCATATATTCCACAATACTAGCGGCCATTCCTTTTTTACTGCCATTCGATACCTCTAAATAGTTACTCCCCCAACCCATAAAAAAAGGAGCTGCAAATGGCAGCTCCTTCTTCTGTGCATCCGGTTGTTTTCCCATCAGTGTTATCGTGATAGGGTTCCTTGCAGACGGTTGGTTTCGGCGATTACTTTTTCTTCATCGATCGTTAAGCAGCGGCCATCTTTCACGACCACTTTTCCATCAATGTATACATCACATACGTCATTTCCGCGTGCTGCATAGAGCAGGTGCGAATAGGCTTCACTCAGTGGCTGCAGGTGTTCTTTGTTATATGGGTAAATGGTGATGAAATCTGCTTTTTTACCAGCTTCCAGTGATCCTGTGTGACCCATGCCTATCGCTTCGGCGCCCATTCTTGTGGCCATGGCGAGTGCTGTTTGGGCAGGGAATTTTGTGGCATCCTTATACATTCCTTTTTGCAGTAATGCGGCTGTCCTCATTTCTTCGAACATATCGAAGTTGTTATTGGAGGCGACGCCATCCGTTGCCACTCCCACCTTAATGCCTGCATCAAGAAGGCTGACGACATCTGCTATCCCAGATCCGAGCTTCAGGTTACTGATTGGATTATGGGCAACGCGAACATCATGCTGTTTTAGGATCGCCCGCTCTTCATCATTAAGGACCACACCATGTGCCATGACGGTGGGCTGATCGAACAGGCCTAGACGGCGGAGGTGCTCGACTGGACGGGATCCGTAACGTTTTTCGATGTCGAGGATTTCAAAGTCCGTTTCCGATACGTGGATGTGCACCATCAAATCATTCTCTTTCGCAATTCGTGCACTTTCCATGATCGCTTCAGGCGTGCAGGCATATGGGCTATGTGGTGCGACCATGGTAGTCAGGCGGCCATCGGCAAATGCTTTATAGTTTTTTGAAAACTGCTCAGCCCCCATGAGGTTCGCTTTTTGGTCTTTTTCGGTACCCAAGCTGAAAATCGTATAGGAAAAGGCTCCGCGCATTCCTGTTTCGCCTATCGTCTCCATGACGGCACCGGCATCTATTCCATTAGGATTGAACATATCCGAAAATGTCGTTGTTCCTGATTTCATCATTTCCATAATGCCTAGCTGTGAACTTACAGAGGCGATTTCCGTTGTAAACTGGCTTTCGATCGGCCATATTTTCGTTTCAAGCCATGGCTTCAGCAGCATATCGTCCCCGATACCGCGTAAAAGGGTCATTACAATATGCGAATGGGCATTCACAAGGCCTGGCATGATCCATTTCCCGCCAAGGTTGACCACATGATCTGCATCTGCCAATTGCTGTTCATCATGCTGGCCAATGTAGGATATGGTATGATCTTGTACAATCATCATGCCGTTTTCAATGATTTGGTTTTCCTTGTCCATCGTAAAAAATGTAGCATTCACATATATTGTTTTCATAAGTATTTCCTCCAAAGTCGTATCAGTATCAACATGTCCTATTCCGCATTCTAAACTAGCACCTTACAGGTAATCAAGTAATTCCATATTATCAGGGGCCATTTCACTTTACCTTAGGAACCTATTGGAAGAGCACCAAGATAAATGCTTCAATTAAGTGGTTATCCATTGTGAAATCAGCTGCTTAAAAATATCTTCCCTTTATTGCTCGTGACAATAATCGCTTCCTTAACATCTTGAAGGCTGTAGTGGGAATCGGGCATCATGAACTTCAACTTTTCATCAGCAATGAACCCCATCAAAAGGTTAAATGTTTCCTGCCAAGTTCGAATGGAAGCCTGCTGATTCCAATGCCGAAGATGAAACATTTTAACATCCACTTTTGTCCTTCGTGAAATTTCCGCCCAATTCACAGGCTGTCCTGATAAAAGGCCAATCGTCAATAAGATGCCATTAGGCCGTACACAAAAAGCCAGTTCTGAACCATCGATGCCGCCCACTGAATCTATGGCCGCTTTCGCGCCGCGTCCATTCGTCATTTCAATCACAGTATCATGCAATGATGATCGGGATGTATCGATCACATATGAAGCACCAAGTTTAAGCAGTTCTTCCGTATACTTATCGTTTCTCGTTACAGCAATCAGCTTAAATCCAAGAATCTTGGATAACTGGGCGAGTATACGGCCAATGGAAGATCCGCAAGCATTTACGAGTAATACATCATCCGGTTTCAAAGTTAATACTTCTGTACAGATTAGCCATGCGGTTACCGGATTTATATATAATTGCGCTGCTATATGGTCTTCAATCGAATCCGGAATGACGATGGCCAGCTCCGCTGATGTTTTAACAAAATCCTGCCAGGTCCCTTCACCGCGCAAGGGCAGAACACGCTTGCCTATCAGCTCTTTCGAAACTGCTGGACCCACTTCTTCAACAATGCCGACCCCTTCATAACCAGGTATGGAAGGCAAGGGGATTCGGTGGGAATAGGCACCGCGAATGGGCAGCAAGTCAGACGGATTAATGGGACGTGTGATCATCCGGACGAGGACTTCCCCCTCGAAAGGTCTTTGAATACATTTATTTTCAACCTTTAAAACCGTTTGCGGATCCCCAAACTCATAGAATTTAATACATTTGGCTTCCAAAATAATAGACTCCTTTAATATATAAGTCTTTCCATTTTAACATTTAACTGTGGAATTATTATATTATGATTCTGGTTTTCCACGTTTTAATCCCTCCTTCATAAATTTGTCGTTAAGAATCTTCTTGTTGTTCCAAGCATATGTTTTATAAAAGTTTTTTTATTATGTACAAGGGGTGAAGAGATTGAATAAGGTAGGAAAAAATGATTTTGTATCTGGGTTTGTACCACATCACAATCATGGATCTGTTGATTATACTTCCATAGCGGACGGCCATGTCCATCAATGTTTAGATGTAACATCCCCGCCAATTTCAGCACAAGAGGGAGGACATATTCATTATACTGAAGGATATGTGTTATTTGAGGATGGACATTCCCATTATTATAAGGCATATTCGGGACCGCCCATTCCGGTTGGAAATGGAATGCATGTTCATTACTATGATTTTTATACAACGGAAGATGATGGGCATAGACATAGAATTACAGGGGTCGATCAACCTGCCCCAGGAAATAAATAAGAACAAAAAAACATCAGGGGGATGGGAAATCCCCCTGATGTTTTTTTGCCTTCGATAGACTCTAAATGCATCTCTAACTTTATTAGAAATAGTTTTTCTAATCCTGAGATAAACCTATGGGAATGCATAGAGGCGTTTGATCAACAGGGTTTTCAATAATGCAGCATTCCAGTCTGAAAACGTCCTTGATCATCTCTTTTGTGAATACCGTTTCAGGCGGTCCCTCTTTATAGATTTTTCCCTGCTTGATGCTAATCAGATGATCGGCATACTGTGCCGCTTGATTCAAATCATGCAGAACCATGACAATCGTGCGTCCATACGTTTCGTTTAAATCGCGCAGTAATTCCAATATTTCAATTTGGTGCGCTAAATCCAGATAGGTTGTCGGTTCATCTAACAGTAAAAGGTCGGTTTCTTGTACCAAGGCCATCGAAATCCATGCTCTTTGCCTTTGTCCTCCAGATAAGGCATCCAATGTCCGATCAGCGAACTCCGTCATTTTTGTTGCTGATAAGGCACGTTCGACAATCCTATGATCTTCTGGGGTTTGTCTGGAAAATAAGCCTTTGTGCGGATGCCTGCCATAATAGCATAGTTCTTTAACGGTTATATCTTCCGGAGCTTCCGGAGCTTGGGGTAAGATGGCCAATTTCTTGGCCACTTCTTTGGAAGATTGCTGATGAATGGACTTTCCATCTAAATAGATCGTGCCTTGCTGCGGCATCAATAATCTAGCTAGGGACCGCAGAATCGTAGATTTGCCACAACCATTGGAACCAATGATTATACTGATCTTACCTTCAGGAATTTCCAAATCGATATTATCAATGATTTGAGTTGCCCCATAAGAGAGCGAAAGATGCTCTGCTGATAATGTTGTCATGATATTCAGCCTTCCTTATGTTATTTTTCTTTCACGGCGCAATAGATATAAAAAATATGGTACACCAATCACCGCAGTGATAATACCGGCGGGGATTTCTATTGGAGGGAACAATCCTCTTCCCAGGCTATCGGCAACAAGTAGAAAGATAGAACCCAAAAGAGCTGAAGCGGGAAGTAAAACCTTGAATTTTGACCCTACCACTCTCCTCGCAATATGGGGAGCGATCAAACCAATGAACCCGATTGAACCAACCGCAGCTACACAGACTCCGATCAATATGACTGAAACGCTTAACAATATATAACGCAGTAATTTTGACCTTTCACCGAGACCTGTGGCCATATCGTCTCCAAGGCTCAGTACATCCATTTTTGAAGTTAATGCAATCAATACCGGTACAAGCATAAGACATGGTAGCAAAATGAATACTTGATCCCATCCTCTTCCCCAAAGACTGCCAGTCAACCACAGCAGTGTCGTGTTTACATCATCCGGGAACTTGACCATGAAATACTCTATGCCAGCTTGACATATGGCCCCTAAAGCGATTCCGACCAAAGCTATCGTATTTGGTTGAGCTCCTTTTTTATAAACAAATATCATCAAAATGGCAGCCATGACCGCCGCTCCGATAAATGCTGAAAGAGGCAGTATGATAATGGGCGATTGCGGAAATAAAACAATGACGATAACTGCTGCCAATCCTGCCCCTTTTGTTACCCCAATCACATCTGGAGAAGCCAGCGGATTTCGAAGGACCCCTTGAAGAATGGCTCCGGCTGTTGCCAATCCGGCCCCCACTATCACGGCAATCAGAATGCGCGGTATGCGATAGTTGTGCAGAATGAATGTCTGACTTTGCATGCCATTTCCAAGGAAATTTTGGAGAATTTCTAAAGGTGAAATATAAATGGCCCCTAAGCCCAGGCTCACCATTGCTAAAATCAGCACGGTAACCGAGAGCAACAGGATAATGGAATAAGGGGGCAAAGTTGATTTCAACCCAAATGTCCGTTTTAGTTTCATTGCTTAATATTCCTCCCTCTCTTCGCTAAATAAAGGAAGAATGGCGCACCGATCATAGCGGTTACGATGCCTACCGGCGACTCAAAAGGATAAGCGATGAAACGTGCGAGAATATCTGCGTACACTAAGAGTAAAGCGCCGAATAATGCAGAAAAAGGGATGATCCTTCGATAATCCCCGCCCACCAGCCTCCTAACGATATGAGGAATGATCAATCCCACAAATCCCACTGGGCCTGCGACGGCAACCGAAGATCCTGCCAAAATGATCACCAATATTCCTGCTAAAATACGGATTCGGTACACCCGCTGCCCAAGTCCCTGCGCCATATTTTCTCCTAAGACAAGGATGGAAACAGATCGAGAGAACATGGCAGCAACAAGCAGCCCGAAGATAGACCAAGGAAGAATCATGTTCACGTGGGCCCATGTTTTTCCATTAATTGACCCGACTAACCAATAGAGCACATCTTTCGCTTGTTCATTAAAGATGATCATGCCTTGCGTTAAAGAAGATAAAAAAAAGTGAACAGCCATTCCAGCCAATGCCAGCTTCACTTGGGTCATTCCTCCTCCCGAAGCAAAAGAATAGACTGCCATCCCTCCCACTGCTGCACCAATGAATGCAACGCAAACTAGAGACACGGAAGAAAGGTTAGGAAAGAAAACAAAAGCTGACACAATAAAAAATGATGCACCGGCATTAACACCAAACACTTGTGGAGAAGCTAATGAATTCCGGGTAATAGCCTGCATGAGAGCACCCGCTACCGCTAAATTGGCACCGACCAATGCTCCAACTAAAGCTCGTGGCAATCGAAGAGTCCTTATAATAGTCTGTTCCTTGGACGAGTCGGCCTCAAAAAAGGACTTCAAAACCATTGATGCATCAATATCGGACGCTCCCACAGAAATACTCGTCAGGATGCCTAAAATTAACAAAACGATCCCAGCTATAGCCGTACATAATACTTTCAGTTTACTTCTACCTACAGTTTCCATTTTCTATACAACACACTTCCTGACAAAATTTAAACCTAATGGAAAGCGAAGTAAGAATGGGATCTCTTACTTCGCTTTTGTTCGTCTATTCTTCTCCAAGCATGTTTAAAGTGTCTTTAGCAATGGCCTCCGCTGATACAACACCGCGGTATCTCGTCCATAAGTCTCGATCAACACTATACACTTGTCCGTTTTTTACAGCTTTCAAGTCTTTCCAAAGTGGATTGTCTTTCCACTCATCAGTAAGTAACTTACCCTCATTGTTCGCTAAAAGCAACACATCCGGATCGATCTCGACAAGCTGCTCAAGGTTCATCTCGGCATGTGGCTGTTTCTGCTGAATGGCATTTTTCAATCCCATGCGCTCAAGCAATTCTCCATCATAAGAAGATGAAGTATGGGCTTGGAATGAAGTATCTCGTACAACTGCTGGTAAAACCGTCATATTTGAATCAACAGTAAGCTTTGATTTAAGTTCCTTAATCGTTTTTTCATGCTCACTCAATCTTTTTTCTGCAGCATCTTCCTTATTCACTGCCTTTGCAATCGTTTTAAAAGAATCCAGGTTTTCTTGATAGGTAGATTCCCGGCTTTTTAAGACGATAGTAGGAGCAATCTTCTGCAAATCTTTATAAATCCCTTTATGCCGCTCAGCATCTGCAATGATTAAATCCGGCTGTAAAGAACTGATCACCTCTAAATTAGGCTGCTCGCGTGTTCCTACAGAAGTATAATCCATCTCTTGCCCTACAAGTTTTGTAATCATCTCTTTTTTGTTGTCATCCGAAATCCCGATAGGTTTTATCCCTAGGGCATTTAAAGAATCAACGAAAGATAACTCAAGCGTAACGATTTTTTTAGGAGTATCTTTCATTTCCGTTTCTCCCATTTCATGCTTAATCGTCCTTATTTCTTGATTACTTGTTTTGGCAGAAGTCTTCTCTGCTTCTGTTGTTTTTTGAGAATTATTACATCCTGATAACATCACCATAATAGCAAGTAACAGGATGAATGCTCCTCCCCCAAACGTTCTTACTTTTCTAAATTCCCTCATATTTTGCACCCTTCCCGTCACCTATACCTTCTTCACGAGTTAATCATAATTGAAAATGATTATCATTATCCTGCTGTTATGATAAAGTCATAGATTGATACCGTCAATATTAATGAAATTTTGTGAATAAAAATCATTATGGCCATTAAGACAATCTGCATGCATTTTATTGATAACGTGAAGTAAATTGGACCCTATGAAAGTCTTAGATTATCAAGGTTTACCAGCGTCGATTGGAACGTAGGGCACTCGCTTTCCGCGGGCGGTCCGCGAGCCTCCTCGGCATGCGCCTGCGGGGTCTCCCCTTGACGCGCTTTTCCCGCAGGAGTCTCGCACCTTCCGTTCCAATTATTAATTTTTAGGTAAAACATTTTTTGTGTACAAAACCAAATATTAATTAATATTAATTTGACGCTCAGCCTTAAATGACATAGTCGTTTTATTAAATATAGCATCCGACTCAAACTAAAAAAGAGCAAACCCGTTAAGGGTCTGCTCTTTCCTGTTTCAAAAATCATTTTCTATTAATCAGCATCTCTTCAAGAGGAAATTCTTCATTGGAAGCTTCTTTTTTTGAGCGTTTTATGGAGGTTTTGATAAGTATGGTTGAAGCAATTGATAATGCCCCCATGATCAGGTAACCTGTGGATCTCGAAAACACTTCAATCAAGATGCCAATTAGGACGGGTCCCAAAAACATTCCAGCCGAATATAAACTTTGGAACAGGCCCATTCTCGTAGATTGTTTAATCTCCGGGATATTTTCAACAGCCCAGGAAGTGACGACCGTAAAGATCAGCCCGTAACCGAAACCTTGGAATGCTTGCAATAGGAAAAGCATCGTTAAATTTTCAGCATAAGGAATCAATATGATGATGACCCCTTGTAATACCGCTCCCAAAATCGCCGTATTCATTAAACCGATTTTTTTATAAAAAAGGGCTCCGCATAATCCTGCGGCTAAGCCATATATGATCAGGTGTGTGTTCGCCAGCATGCCAATCAATAGCGGATTTGCTCCAAGGTCGGTTGCAACTAAAGGTGTGAACGTATCCCTTGTTCCGATGGTGACCATCAAAGCAATCGTTGCCAAAACGGATATGACCCAGATTTTTTTATCGGTGATTTGCTCGACAAGTATTTTCTTATCATATTTTACTTTTACCCCTTTAATGCTTAGGTCTTTTGTGAAAAATGTTAAAACGAGTGCAAGTATGGCGGCGGCCACCGCTACTAAAAAGCTATACCGATAGCCATAACTATTGGCCACTAATGCACCGATGGTTGTCCCTAGAATGGAGCCAACCGGCGATGCAACACCCAATATCGCCACTGCTTTTGCAGCTTCCTTCACACCAAAATAAGAGGCAAACATAACATTGTAAATAACCCAGGTGGAACCTGTTAACCCGTCCGAAATTTTCCCAAGGTACAATGTGGTTGCATTCGGTATGAAAAAGGCTAGCGTCCACATTACAATGGTTATCAGCAACCCGATTTGGATAAACAATCTTCGTTTATGCAGCATATCCGAAAATACGCCTATCGGAAGTCGTGTCAATAAGGCCACAATTCCTGAAATGCCGATTATACTGCCTATAATAACTGAATCGAACCCAAGATCTTTAGCATAAGAGGAGATAAATGGATCAAATGCGGTAATCGTGACAAAGAACAACAAGCTAATGATAAAGAATAAGATGGTTTCTTTCCGATTATTAATTTTATTCGTTTTGTCCATATATTCCACCCTTTCATTCCCCTCCCTTTCGTCCCACTGGACAGAAAGGCGATGCTATTAGTATTTACACTAATTCTCCTAACTTGCTTCAAGGAAACACTATCAAATCATTGTTTGATGGCGAGGATTGATTTCCTCTATGATATTTTGCATCCTTAAAATATCCTCATTCAAATGCTGGCTGATCTTTATAACCTCCGGATGAGAGGTTCCTTTATTCTTCGTCAATACATACATATCCTGGCGGTGCCCATCTATCATCTTACTTAATTCTAATACTGTCTTTAAGATCATTGATCTTGTATCCTTTCCTATTAAAACAAGTATCATTAAGGGTAGTTCTGTGGTAAATTCAAATATCGAAATATTTTTTATATAGCGTGATAAAATATACGAGTTTCATAATAAGTTGGGAGAACTAGCAAATAATAAATGTACCATTACTACTTACTCCCAGTTTTTCAACTCACCAATAGAAGATCAGAGCAATCGGTCCTGGAGCCAAAACCATTTAATCATTGCATTTTAAAATGCCTCTCAGAGTAAAAACTTGTCAAGGCATATTGCTCATAAGCATACCCAGCACGAAATAAGAGGTCTTCTCTATTGTGATTGGCGATTAACTGTAATCCGAGAGGAACTCCAGGTTCTGTAAGCCCAAAAGGGATCGATAACGCCGGATGCCCTGTGATGTTAAAAAGGCTGGTGTAACGAATCATACAATCCCCGAGAGATTCATTTTGTCCCCCAATGGTGACTTCTTCTGTCTGTAGGTCAGCTGTGGCAATAGGCATCGCTGGGGTAATCATTACATCAACGTCCAAAAAGATTTCTGACACCCTACGAGTCCATTCCGCCCTTTTTTGCAAAGCATTTAAATAGTCATAGGCTGAAATAAGGCGACTTTTTTCAAATGTTTTTTGCGCGCCTTCACTGTAGAGGTGAATAGCCGACTGAATACGTTCTTTGTGAACAACCCCAACTTCTGACGTCCCAAGTGTCGTTGCAATACTTACTACATCCGATAAAAAAGAAGTATCTACTTCTACTATAGCAGCTCCTAAATCGATCATATGCTGTACAGCTTTTTCATACATTTTCTTGACTTCGTCATCCATATTTTCATTGAAATAATGTGTCGGCAGGCCGATTCTCATTCCTGACAGTCCATTCAACCCTGTCGTTGTGTAAGGGATGCCTGTAAGGGTTTGCATGATTATCGCCGTATCCTCAATGTTACCTGCAATCGGTCCTGCATGATCAAGAGTCCACGATAATGGGGTCATACCCTTCATGCTAACTAAGTTATAAGTAGGTTTTAAGCCCACGACACCACAACAAGCTGCTGGTACACGAATTGATCCGGCAGTATCTGTACCGATGGAACCTAAGCAGAGGTTTGCTGCTACAGCAGCAGCTGAACCACCACTGGATCCACCTGCAGTCTTATTCTTATTCCACGGGTTTATGACATCACCAAAAAAAGGATTCTCAGAGGTTATGCCAAATGCATATTCATACATATTATTTTTACCAAGTAAAATACTGCCCTCCCGTTCTAACATTGTGACGACTTCAGCATTTTCAGTCGGGATTCGCTTTTCATCAATTATTGAGCCGCTAGTTGTTAAGATACCTTCAGTATCAATAGAATCTTTATACGAAATAGGTACCCCTAACAAACTTCCTCTTACTTCTCCTGAATTAATCATCATTTCCGCCTTTTTTGCCTGATAAAATGCCTTTTCCTCTGTTACGGTAATGTAAGAATGCATTTTTGGATTTAATTTATTTATTCTTCCCATATACAATTTAGTGATTTCAGTAGGGGAAAACAGTTTATTTTTATACCCCTCCATCAGTTCTTTTATTGTTAAAATCAATTTGCATGACCCCTCTATCTGTGCTTTATAATCAATAGGCCGAATAGTTCTAACTAACCTGATCCCTCACGTTTGGAACGCTTTCATTTGCTTTTGTTCTAATAAAAAGTTTTATCAATATACCTGAAATAGCCGAAAGGATTCCTATTATTATAAAGCTAAAACTCCTTGAGAATGCCTCTGTCAATATCCCCATCAAAACCGGACCAAAAAACATTCCAAACGAAAACACGCTTTGAAAAAATCCCATCCTCGTGGATTGCTTATGTTCTGGAATATCCATAATACTTAATGACATTAAAACAGTAAAATTCAATGCAAATGCGATACCGGAAAGCGCTTGCAAACAAAAGAGCAATGGTAAGTTTGGTGCAAATGGTGTCAAAATAGCAACAACGCATTGTAAAAATGCTCCTGCAATAGCTGTGTTCACTAAGCCCAACTTTTTATAAAAAAATCCTCCACATAATGCAGCAGCAATCCCTCCGGCAATTAAAAACGTATTCGATAGCCAACTTAGAGCAATCGCATCAGCCCCTAAATCTCTTGCCACAAGAGGTGTAAATGTAACTCTCATTCCAAAAGAAGCCATCAGCGTTATGATTGCTAGCAGAGATAAAAGCCATAAGTTTTTATCGGTAATTTGTTCCTTAACGATTCTTTTTATATCATCTTTTTCCCTTTTCACTGTAACTTTTTTCTCTTTCAAAAGGAACGTTAAAACAAAGGCGATAGAAGCAGCAAAAACGGCAACAAGAAAAGAATATGAATATCCGTAACTGTTTGCGACAATTCCACCTATTACCGAACCCACTAAAGCCCCAATGTAATCTGCCAAAGTTAAAAAAGCAACAGCTTTTGCAGAATTATGGACACCGAAATAAGAGGCAAACATTACAGTATATAGAACCCATGTAGCCCCCGTTATACCATCCAAAAATTTCGCGAGATACAAGGTAGTGGCGTTTGGTTCTATAAAAGCGATTATCCAACCAATGATTGTAATTAAAAGCCCAACTTGAATAATCAATCTTCTTTTGTTCAGCATATCCGAGAATACGCCAAGCGGGAAACGGAAGAACATGGATGCTAGCCCCGTCACTCCCATCACACTGCCTATCACTGCAGGTGAGATCCCTAAATCTTTGGCGTATGATGAAATAAATGGATCAAAGGCTGAAATGCTAATAAAGAAGAGAACGGTTATGATGAAAAATAATATAATATTCAACCGAAATTGGACTTTGTTCATTAGGTCACCTCATTGTTATTTTTCACTTACCTCTTGCCAAAAAAAGGAGCAGTTGAATCAGCTCGAAAATTCGTGATGCCTGAAGACCTTTATCGAATGCCCTTAAGTAAACCCCTGAGATGCCACAACCAAAATATCCAACAAAGAGTTAATATTATGGAATAAATTTATTACCGTCCTTTGGGCTGTGATATAAAATTATGATGCAGGGTAAAACGAGGATATTATCCTCTAATACACTTTTTAAAATTCTAATTGTATTAGCGTATAAAGTCCTCGCTTTGACCTCAGTAACCTACACTTCACTTAAGTTAAATAGACTAAAGGAATTCAATTTTTCACAATATCATAGGCATTCATTTGCTTTTCACTAAATCAATAGAATAATATTCTACGGCCGACTGTAGACAAAATCGATGAAAAACGAGTTTATCTACATTTTTTTGAACGTTGATCTCTTCTCCAGGCGCGCGCTTTTCCGGCAGGAGTCTCGCATACCCGCTCCAATCAACTTTGTTTTAACTTTTAGATAGACCCCTTTATCTTCTGTCTCCTAATTTTTATATGCTCAACATCATGTCAACCTGACTGTGGCCGATAATTTATGGCCTTCCAAGCCTTCGATTTCGGATTGATCTTCCGCATGGGATGCCAGAAATTGAATGCCTTGACCTGTGATTTCCTGATGTGTCATGACCTTCACATAACTTCCTGCCCAAAGTCCCCCTGTATATCTTGCTGCTTTTTGAGTCGGCAATGTATGGTTCGTTCCAGAGACTTTGTCAGAGAAGACGACGGAACTGCCTTCATCAAGGAATAGTGATCCATAATTAGTTAGCTTATCCATCAATTCACGGCTATTTTTGATATGCAAATGCAGATGTTCAATGGCATAATCATTGCAAATATCCAGTCCTTCTTGTAATGAATCTGCATAAATGATTTCCCCTCTTTCTTCCCATGATTCGTGTGCAGGGGAAGATGGTGAGAAGGTTTTCAAAAAGCCTTCGATTGCTTTCTCTGTTTCTTCGGCAATCGTTCTGGACGTTGTGACAAGAATGGCCCGTGCGTACGGATCGTGTTCGGCCTGGGCAAGTAAATCGGCCGCTATTTTCTGAGGTGAAGCCGAATCATCAGCAAAAACCATCACTTCACTTGGCCCGGCAATAAGGTCTATGCCCACTTTACCGAACACTTGACGTTTTGCTTCTGCTACAAACCGGTTTCCTGGTCCAGCGATGATATCCACTTCCGGGATGGATTCGGTTCCATATGCCATGGCAGCGATGGCCTGCGCCCCGCCAATTGCAAAAATGTCTGTAGCACCGGAGCGGATCAAGCCATATAAAACGGCCGGATGGATACCGCCTTCATAATTGGCCGGGCTTGCTGCAACGATTCTTTTTGCTCCTGCTACCTTTGCCGGTGCAACGACCATGGGTCCTGATGATAATAACGGGAATCTCCCCCCTGGAACATAAGCCCCCACCTTTTCGATCGGTACGATTCTATGCCCCATCTTAATACCCTCGCCAAAATCCTTTTCGAACGGAGTGAGGCAGCTCAACTGTGCTTTAGCAAAATCAGATACTCTTTCCACGACTCGATCGATCAGCACCTTTACCTCTTCTGGAAGAGTCCTGATACAATGCTCGATCTCCTCTTCACTAACCCGGACCGGACGATCGGAATCACCGAACTTTTTTTCATATTCCCGTACGGCATCATCCCCGCCTGCTTTTACATGTTCAATAATCGACTTCACCGTTTGTTCCACGTCATGTGAAGAGGTCTGTTCAACTACGTCCGCTTTTTTCATATATTCCATCCTATTTTCCCCCTAATCGTTGTTTAATGAAGAGACGGCTGCAGCACAGCCGTCAACTGGCAATCATGATACGCCGGTAAAATTCCCATCATCCATTGTGGATTCACCATCTTGTTGTGATTCGTTTTCATCTGGCAAATAGATTTGACGCAACACTTCCATTCCATCAAACAATAGCCATTCCTCCGAGATTTTTTCATTACGGATTTTATAGTGGCTGATGCCGGCAATATCAATGGCTTTTCCGCTAGGGGCTCCGAAGTATCCCGTTCCTTCGTGCACTCCTTGTATTCTCCAGCGAACCGCTACATCCCAATCACTGTCAGAGCCGCGCCTATTGCAAGTTACCCTCTCAAGAATCACCTTCCCATTCGGTATGGAGGCAAAGAGGCTCATGAACATTCCTTGAATTTCACTTACTCCGATTACATCCTTGTTGCAGACATAATGAACGACTGCATTTTCCTCATAATATTCCCGAACAAAGTTAAATGAGCGCCGGGCCCAAATTCGATTGAATACAAGCTGCATGAACTCCCCTATCTCGAACTCATCAGAGGATGGCGTGAATAGTTTAGGTGGTAGCCCCGTTTCTGCTGTCTCTTTAAATCCAAACTGTATAGCAGGAGCAAGCTTCTGCGTACTTTTGGCCATTTTTTTAGCAAACTCGACCGGATCCAAGCCAAGTTGCAGGACAAGATGATATGTATCCATCACAAGCCATTCTTCGTAAATCTTATTATTTAAGATCATACAATCAGCGCTTGTTCTGAACATCACTTTCTTTCCAGTGGCAGGACCGTATAAACTATCTCCAAGGTTCGTTGCAACAGAACGGCCCCGGTGTGAAGTGAAAAATCCTGCTTCATCATCCCCTGACCAGATTACACTCCAACCAAGCCCCTTCCGATCCGGAAAAGCATGCAGTGTTTGCAGCGTACCTGAGATGACTTCGTTAACCCCATGGCTATTGATCAACCCTTTATGAACGGATATGCTTGTGCTATACGTATCGTAAATAAGTCCGATGTCTTTCTCTTTCCAGATTTGCCGTGTGATTTTCACAATATAATCTACGATGTTGTTGTATTCCGGGTCAAAGCCGTTCATTCTCTGTTTCTTTTGATTCGTTTCTTCTATATTAATGTAATCATAATCATCTTTTGTATCGAGCATATTAACGTCTTCAGCATCCGCATAGAAGATGAAGTTCGGTGTTTTCTTGACCGGTTGGCTTGCATTCATTGTTGTTTTTTCTTCTTTTGGAGCCACTTGCACTGAACCTGTCTTTTTTTCTGCCATTATTACCATCCTTTTCGTATAAAGTAGTTTCGTCAAAATGCTGTACTTCTTGTAAAGTCATTTAACAGATTGAGTGGCCTTGCCTGCAGAGACAACATCATTTAACGCAGACGTAATCACATTATTCAATATGACCCCGACATATTGGGCGCCTTTGTCAAAAGCCCCATTAGCGGCAGCGCTGTTACTGGCAACGGTACCAATTGGCATATCAAGCTCTTTCCCTTTTATGAACAGTTCATCGATGACCTTTTGCACTTCAGGATGACTTGCGCCTTCCAGTTGGTATCCCATGTTCACCGAGAGGTCTGTAGAACCGATAAATGCCAAATCAATACCAGGAACTGTTGCAATGTCTTCAAAATTGTTTGCTGCAGCGAGTGTCTCAATATGCACAATTATCATAACATTTTCATTACTCTCATCTAAATAGGGTTTTCCGCCATCTTTTCCGTAGCGCGCCGGTCTGGTGGAATACGATACTCCTCTATTTCCATATGGAGGGAATTTAGCCCGATTAACTACCTCAAGTGCCTCTTCCTTTGTATTGACCATTGGCACTTGTACACCTTTTGCTCCGCGATCTAAAGCCTTTTGAATACTGGAAGGGTCATATGAAACCCGGACGATCGGGACAACCCCAACAGAATCCGCCGTACGGATAATGTTTTCAAGCTCTGATGCACTGAATGCACCATGCTCGTCATCTATTACGACGAAATCAAAGCCGGCATAACCGAGCATTTCGACTAATGGCGGGGAATTTATCCCTAAAAATGCACCAAGAACTTGTTCCCCGCGTTTGATTTTGTCCTTTATGGCATTATTCTTCATCGTCTTCCCTCTCTTTCTGCAGACTGTATCTCGTTCCATGCTGCAAAATCACGTCCAGTTCCCGGCACTTCAATTACCAGACAACCATTTCCTCATTGCAGCGCTCACTTTTTCAGGCTGTTCTAACGTACTTAAATGACCCGAATGACTAATGATTTCAAGACTCGCCGCCGGGATGTTCTCTTTTAGAAATTCAGACATATGAACAGGACATACCCTGTCTTCCTTTCCTGCCAAAATCATGGTCGGGCATTCAATAGCAGCAAGGATGGGACGTTGGTCAGAGCGCGTCATCACGGCTTTTAACTGATTGATATACCCTTCTTTGCCGACCTTTTCAGCCATATCGATGATCTTTGAAACTAATGCTTCATCATTTCTCCGTTCCGGATGGATTAACACCGCGAGAAGATAATTGCGTGTAATATCGAGAAATTGGCCATTATTCGCCATTTCGATGAACCTCTCCCAGCCTGTTATTTGTTCAGGTTGGGGAGGGTTGGGATTCGTATCAAGTAACGCTAGCTTTATGACCCGTTCCGGTGCTATTCGCATGATTTCCAGAGAAATGATGCCACCCAGGGATAAGCCTGCAAGTGCAAACTTATCAGGTGCCTCTTCCAATACCGACTTTGCGATTCCTTCTATAGTATCAGCCTTCGATACATCACAGACTTTCACATCCGCTAGATCTGAGAGGTTCACCAATTCCCATAGACGCTCATCACAAAGCGTACCCGGAAGCAAAATGAGCGTTACTTTACCCATGTTTATTTTTCACCCATTTTCAATTTATCGGCAATTTCCTTTTCAAGTTCTTCAAAGTTATCGGGTTTAATCATTTTGCCTAAATCATTGGCAAAGAATCCATATTCAGCTGCATCCTTGATCACCTTTGGCGACCAGTAAGGGTCTTTTCCATCAAATACTTTATGTTGTTCAAGAACGGCGAAGATCCAAGCATCTTCTTCACTGATGTTTTCGAATCCTCTCCATAAGCCTGGCGGTAATGAAATTAAGTCCCATTGATCGATGATCGTTTCGCCATCAATTTCATCAGGACCCTTCCCCCAGTAGAAACGCCATTTTCCTGAGAGAGGAAGAAAGGATTCAATGTAATCATGCGTATGGTAAGCAGGACCGTTTCCTTTCTGGGCTTTCACCATTCCGATTTGAAAACCATGCGGCTCGGTAATTTCAGGTGTGAAATTATCATTTTCGCTTGCTGTATCCCCAATTAATGTATAGTTGAGACGTTGATGACCCGGAATGATACTATCAATGAACATTAACGGTATTCCTTTTGATTTCATTTGATCAAAACGGACGATCCAATTGTTTTCCATTTCCTCATTCGTTACCGCTTTTTTTACTTTAGGTTCTTGTACTGACATTTTAATTTCCCCTTCCGTGTTCGTTAATTTTTTATTTTCATGATCGCGCTATTTAGAGAGTAAAGACGGCTAGTTTTAATTCAGTCATTTCCTCGACTGAATACTTAATCCCTTCCCTGCCAGTCCCGCTGTTTTTCACTCCGCCATATGGCATGTGATCCACCCTGAATGATGGGATGTCATTCACGATGACACCTCCGACCTCAAGCCGTTCAACAGCATCAAAAGCTTTTGGCATCGAAGTCGTATAGACGCCTGCTTGGAGGCCGTATAAAGAATCATTCACAAGGTCGATGGCTTCATCCCATGTTTTATAGGAATTGACTGAAACGATGGGGGCAAATGCTTCCTGGCAGCTTACTTCCTGTGTTGACCCCGCATTTTTGATAATGGTTGGATGAAGGATTGCACCTGTTCTTTGACCGCCATATGCGATTTCCGTTCCAGCGTTTCTAGCCGATTCGATCCACCCTTCCACTCGTTTTGCTTCATTTATACTGATCAACGCGGAAAGATCTGTATCTTCTGATTCCGGATCCCCAAATTTTAGCTGCTTCGTCTTTTCGGTAAACTTTTGCAAAAATGAATCATATAAATCTTCCTGTACATAAATTCGCTGGACAGAGATGCAAACCTGACCTGAATAGGCAAAGGAACCTTCGACACAGCGCTGTGCAACGGCATCCAAGTCAGCAGCACTGTCGATGATGACAGCAGAATTGGAACCAAGCTCCAATGTCACCTTTTTCAAGCCAGCTCTTTCTTTGATCCCCAAACCGACTTCGACACTTCCTGTAAATGTGACCATTTTAATTCTCGGATCAGTGACCAATACGTCGCCGACGACACTTCCTTTACCTGTGACAACATTCAGGGCGCCTTTAGGTAAACCTGCTTCTTCAAAAATTTCGGCTGCGGCCAATGCACTAAGCGGAGTCTGTGATGCCGGTTTTAAAATGACCGAGTTGCCTGCAGCAAACGCGGGACCAAGCTTATGTGCCGCTAAATTAAATGGAAAGTTAAATGGTGTGATGGCAGCAATGACGCCGAGCGGTTCACGCTTTGTATAAGCAAAGCGGCCTTTGCCATTTTTAGCGGCATCCATCGGAATCGTTTCACCATGAATCCGTTTTGCCTCTTCTGCTGCAAACTTGTATGTTTCAATCGTGCGTAAAATTTCGCCCCTTGCCGCCTTTAATGGCTTAGCATTTTCCTTAGCGAGTATTAATGCACATTCCTCAAGTCTTTCCTTGAAAATTTCGGCTGCACGTTCCAGGATATTGGAGCGCTCAAGGGCTGTTAGCTTTTTCATTTCTTTTGCACCTTGTTCCGCACATTTTATCGCTTTTAGTACCGTCTCCTTTTCTGCCAAAGGCACTTGCGCGATCAATCTGCCGGAATAAGGGGACCGAAGATCGTAATGATCATTACCATCCAGCCACTCGCCGCCGATGTATAATCTCTTTTTATCGGAATTTGTCTTGATCAAGTCAGTTTCCCACCCTTCCTTTAAAGGCGCTTTGATAGATTCCGAGAATCTTTTGTTCATTTAGCTTATAAGGAGTGTTCGATAGCAAGCGATCAATTTTGGCCGCCTGTTCCGCCAGCATCGGTAATGATTCCTCTTCAATCCCAAGTTCTGATAACGATGTAGGTAAATCAAGATCCTCCAGAAGCTGATACATATAATCAACAACTTCCTTCAATGCTTCGCTTGGCTGTGATTTGAAATCACCCAACTGTAAGAAGGACGCTACCTCCATCATTTCTTTCGTGCATGTCTTCCCAATCACTTCGAAAACGAATGGCATTAAAAGGGCATTTGCGACACCATGCTCAATATGGTATTTACCGCCTAGCGGATAGGCCAGTGCATGAACCGCCCCAACCCCTGCATTTGCTAGAGCCACACCCGCTAATGAACTTACCCAGCTCATTCCTGTCCGTGCATCCAAATCATTTCCGTTATGGACAGCTCTCGTAATGTTCGAAGGAAATAATTTCATTGCTTTCTCTGAATAAACTTTCGTAAGCGGTGTAGCCTTGATGGCAATATAAGATTCAATGGCATGTGTAAAGGCGTCCACCCCTGATGCCGCAGTAACTCGTGCCGGGCAGGAAATGGTCAATTCCGGATCGATGATCGCTACATCCGGAAGGAATACCGGGCTTACGATCCCTCTTTTTACTTGCTGCTCCTCATCACCGAAAATGGCATTCATCGTCACTTCCGAACCTGTTCCTGAAGTTGTCGGCAAAAGAATGCATTTAACCGTTCTCGTTTTCACCACTTTTTCACCGTTAAGATAACTTGTTATATCGTCTTTCCCACATAAAGCTGCTGTTGCTTTGGCTACATCCAGCGCACTTCCCCCGCCGATTCCGATGATTACATCACATTTCTCGGCATCTAGCGTTAGTACGGCCTCCTTCAATAGCTGAAACGTCGGCTCTCCCGATATCTCCGTATATGTAATGGTTGGTACGGATAGAGGCTTAATATGATCCAACACTTTTTGAACAACGCCAACTTTTTCCAGACCCTTGTCACTTACAATCGCAACCTTCTTGGCTCCCAGCTCTTCAATTTCCTTTACTAACGTCGTAAATGCCCCAACACCAACCCGGAAAACTGTCGGCATTCGAAAATCTTGGATTATATTTTGAGCTATAGACATCATTCACCCTCCTTTTGAATACGTATTCAAAAAACTCACCAGACGGTCCAACCGCCATCGACCACCAATGTTTGACCTGTCATCATATCTGAACAATCTGATGCCAGGTAAACCACGCCGCCAAATAAATCCTCCGTTTTAGCAAGTCTGCCAAGCGGAATCCTGCTCAATACTTCATCTTTGAACGTTTCATCTTCAAACATCTGCTTGGTCATCGGTGTTTCAATGAAGGTTGGAGCAATGGCATTGACATTGACTTGATGCGGTGCCCATTCTATCGCGAGCGCTTTCGTCAACTGTGTAATTCCTCCTTTACTGGAGGAGTATGCAGCCCGTTTGTAATAACCGACGAATGCCATTTGCGAAGACATGTTTATGATCTTGCCTTTTTTTTGGTCGATCATATACTTCCCTGCCGCTTGGCTCGTAAAAAATACACTTTTTAAATTAATGTCCAGGACGGTGTCCCACTCTTGCGATGTCAACACTTCAGCTGGCTTTGCCACGTTTATTCCTGCATTATTTATTAAAATATCAATCTTACCGAAGTGTTTGTATATCCCTTCCATTACTTGTGCCGTTTCTTCAACCTTTGTTAAGTCGAATGAAACGGGTAAAACATTTACACCGGTTTGCCCGATTTCATGTGCTGCTTCTTCAAGTTGCTGTTTATTGCGGGCAACTATTGCTATATCGGCACCGGCCTGCGCAAGCAAATGGGCTAAGTCTTTACCGATTCCTTTACTTGCACCTGTTATGATGGCCACTTTACCGCTTAAATTAAATAAATGATTTATATCCAATCTATCACCTATCTTTACCTCATAGAGGCGATTTTTCATTTTGCATGATTTTGAATACGTATTCAAAATCATGCAAAATACTTGTTAGCGATTACAAATTAAAATATAAACAACTTTCTGACTTTTGTAAATAGTAAAATTTTAAAAATTCCTGATTTTTATGAAAGTGAATACACATAAGGTCCGATCCAAAACCGGCCATTCCCCTTAATCTTGTACGGGGGCTGGCCCTGTTGTTTTACGGACCATCAGTTCAGGCTTAAGGAAAATTTGTATGGATGAAGATGATGTTTCTTTATTTTCGATGAGAAAGATTAATTTTTCCAGAGCTGTTAAAGACATTTGATCCATTTGTTGGGATATTGTGGTCAGACCTATGAATTCATTTGCGGACAATCTTATATTATCAAACCCAACAACCGATAAATCAGCAGGGATTTTCAAATTCAGGCTTGAAGCTGCATCTAGGACTGCGAGAGCCATCTGATCGGATGCGGCTATGATTGCAGTCGGCCTGTCCTTCTTTTTCAGCAGTTTTTTTGTAAATGAATAAATCTTGTCATAGGAAAATTCGCTATTGAAAATCAAGCCTTCATCAATTTCATACCCGTTCTCCATCATCTCTTCTTTATAACCAACCGTTCGTTCATATGTTGCCAAGTATTTGGATGGGCCGGATATTTTCGCTATTTTTTTATGTCCTAATTTTATTAGATGCTGAACAGCGAGCCTGGCACCTTTATTATTGTCCATTACGATAAAATTAACGTCCTTGATATCGAGGAAACTATTATATAATAATACGGGAAATCCATTATCATGTAACTTCTTAATTTTTTCAGTATAATTTTTACTCACGCTTGTAAGGATGATTCCCTCTACCCTTTTGCCAATCAGCAAATTAATGGCTTGTTCCAAGTTTTCATCTTTATGCCCCGTGTTGTAAACGATGACATCATATTTTAATTCTTGTGCCCTTTCTATGATGACTTCTGCCGTTTCGGCAAAGAATGGATTTGAAATGCTCCCCAATATCAACCCTATTGATTTGGTTCTTTTTTCAACAAGGCTTCTGGCTATTTCATCCCTTGTAAATCCCAGTTCATTAATGACAGCAAGAACCTTGTCACGCGTATTTTTCTTAATATAGGGGTAATCATTCAGCACCCTGGAAACGGTTGATTGTGAAACACCCGCTATTTTGGCCACATCTTCTGTCGTCACTCTCTTCATGCTTCATAAATCCTTTCTACGTCTAGTAATTGTTATCCTAGGAAACTAAAATAACGTATTTATATCAATATAAACATTATGATTTCCCTTTAATATATCATAATATTTAAAATTTTACTTCCAGTTATGGAACTGTTTTGGGTTTTGGATTGCGTCAGGTTGTATTTTTCGGAAAATATGAGGATTTAAAGTAAGCGTTTGTTGCTCATCTTATTCTATAGGAAAAAGAGCCGATCTTTATAGATGGGCTCTTGAGATAAGCTCGATATTAATTGAGTTTGCAAAAATCGTTGATTGGAACGTAGGGCACTCGCTTTCCGCGGGCGGTCCGGAAGCCTCCTCGGCGCCTTTGCGCCTGTGGGGTCTTCCCTGGACACGCTTTTCCCGCAGGAGTCTCGTACCTTCCGTTCCAATCAACTTTGCCTTTAAAACTTAGATGAATCTCTTTTTGTCTATAAACTGCTGTAACTTCTAGACTGTAGACAAATTAAAACACGTTCCAGTTGATGTCAGAAATCCGCTCCCTTTCCGCCGGCTGTCTGCCAAGCCTCATCAAAGAAAGCGTCTGTGGGGTCTCGGCTAGCCAGTTATTCGGCAGGAGTGTCGCAAATTTCTTCAATCCTTTGAGGGTTTCAAACAGTTTAAAACCATTAAGGAATCTTGTTTAATATCAAGGTCCGGAATGATACCATTCCGAACCCGTTTTGTAGACATAATTAAGTTGTCAAAATTCATACGTTGTTTGGAACGTAAGACACTCGCTCTTCCAGGTTTCAGTGAAACTTTGCCTTTAAAAAGCGATACAGTCCATCTTCTCGATATGAATACTCCGTCACTTCATCGGCTTGTTCTTTGACAAGGTCAGTGGCGTTTTTCATGGCAACGCAATGTCCGGCGAGTTTAAATAGCGGGAGGTCATTTTCGCCATCGCCTACTGCCAGGATTTCTTCGGGTGCTAGCTGAAAGTGTTTCAGCAGCAGTTGAACGCCTGTTGCTTTTGTGATGCCTTCCACGGTCACTTCTACATTATGATGGGTGGAGGAAGCTGTGGTAAAGGCATTGTACTGCTTGATTTTCCCCAACTCCGCTTTCCATTTTCGAATCGTATTCATTTCATTGCTGAAAAAGTAGATTTTGGCGACGCTCTTTATATCCAGTTGTTCTGACCATCTTATTTTGTCTTCGACTGCATCCTGTCTTGATAGCCACTCATTTTCATCGACTGTTTCAGGTTTTGGTTTCAAACCTTGTTTAACCATATAGTCTTTATCTTTAAGTAATGCCATCCGTGTTCCTTCGTTCGGATGAACTTCGTAAAAAATCTCTTCCGCTCCTGCTTTGGCGACCAATTCTTCGACAAGTTCCGTCGACAGGGCGTGTTCGACAATCTGTTCCTTTCCGATGAATACGGACATTCCATTGGCGGTCACCATTCCGTCGGCCTCCATGCCGGCCGGCAAAACGTCCCTCACCTCTTCCAGCGTTCTTCCTGTTGCAATGAAAATCAGCTTACCGCTTTCCCTAAGTTCGCCTATGTATTGTTCCAGCGTCTCATTCACAGTATTTCTTTCGTTCAATGTCGTGCCATCCAAATCAAGCACAATTGCTTTGTTGGCCATGCCAATCACCTCAAAAATCAGAATGATGATAAAATGCCAACAGCCCATTATCTATAAGATCTTAGGCTGTTGGTTTCATTCATATATTTTTATTTCTGTACCTTATCAGTATAACAGTTTAGGATAATCCTAAAAGTTTCATGACACTCAGGATCAAGAGACCTACCACACCGAAGTCCGAATCACCAAATGTGGTGCCTTCAAACCCTACATCCCCCAAGAAGACCAGGAGTATTGCCGGCAGGAAACTGATGATGAGTCCGTTGGCAAACGATCCAAGCATCGCTCCGCGTCTGCCTCCCGTGGCATTTCCGAAAACACCTGCTGCAGCTCCGGTGAAGAAATGCGGTACGAGCCCAGGAACGATTACTTTCAATCCAAGTGCCGGAAGGAGGAACATGGATAGTAGTCCAGCCAGGAAACTGAATAGAAACCCGATGATCACTGCATTTGGAGCGAATGGAAAGATGGTCGGACAGTCCAATGCAGGTTTTGTATTCGGCGCCACTTTATCGGCAATCCCTTTGAATGCAGGGACGATTTCAGCAATTAACATCCGTACTCCTGCAAGGATGATGTAGACTCCCGCAGCAAATGTTATCGCCTGGATGAAAGAGAATACGATGAAGTTCGAACCGCCGGATAATTCCGTTTCAATATAGTTCTGCCCGGCAAACAATGCGACGATCACGAAGAACATCGTCATCGTAAGCGATACAGCGACCGATGTGTCCCTCAGGAATCCTAAAGACTTGGGAACCTTGATTTGCTCTGTCGTTTTTTCCTTATTTCCAAACCATTTTCCCACATTCGCGGATACGAAATATCCGATAGTCCCGAAATGGCCGATGGCAAAATCATCGCTGCCGGTAATCTTCCGTACGTATGGCTGAAGGAGGGCTGGGAACAACACCATGCATACTCCTAATAGAATGGAGCCGACCAAGATAAGCGGAAATCCGCTGAGCCCGCCGACGGATAGGGTGACTGCAAGTAAACAAGCCATGAATAAGGTATGGTGTCCCGTTAAAAATATATATTTAAATGGCGTGAAACGAGCAAGCAAAACATTGACAACCATCCCAAATACCATGATAAGTGCAGTCGAAGTCCCAAAATCACTTTGGGCGGCTGCGACAATGGCTTCGTTATTCGGTATGACGCCTTGTACGTTGAATGCATGATCGAACATTTTACTGAATATATCAAGGGCGCCAATGAGCACTGCCGCTCCCGCTCCGATGATAATGAAGCCCATGACGGTTTTTAGCGTTCCGGATACGACATCCGCACTGGATTTCCGCTGTAACAGCAGTCCAATGAGGGCAAACAGCCCCACAAGTATGGAAGGTGTACCCAAGATGTCATTCATGATAAGTTCCAGCATTGCCTCTCCCCCTCTTCTTTATGTTTTCTTCTTATAGATGTGAAGTCAATTTCGATGTGATTTCAGGAATGCTCATCATGTTTTCCAGTGTGACGATTGTCCGGGTTCCATCATCCAGCTGACCGACAATATCCGCCGCTCCCAGGAAAATATCAGCCTGAACCGTTTTTGCGGATGCCAGATCCGTATGGTCCACCTCGGCTGTCTTCCCCATTTCCGTCAATGCTTTCTTCACATTCATCTCCATGATGAAACTGCTTCCCAATCCATTTCCGCATACTACCATGATTTTCTTCATATCAATCTCTCCTTTTTTTATCCTACATGCATTTCCAATTTAGATTTGATTTCAGGGATGCTCATCATGTTCTCCAGTGTGACGATCGTCCGGGTTCCATCATCCAGCTGGCCGACAATATCCGCTGCCCCCAGGAAAATGTCAGCTTGAACCGTTTTTGCGGATGCCAGATCCGTATGGTCCACCTCGGCCGTCTTCCCCATTTCCGTCAATGCTTTCTTCACATTCATCTCCATGATGAAGCTGCTTCCCAATCCGTTTCCGCATACCACCATGATTTTCATTCCGCTTCCTCCTTCGAATATTTATGAACGTACTCCATAAGGACCGATTTATCTGAAGTGCTTACTATTTCTTCTATATTGGCCGGATCATTCAATAATTGAGTGAGCTGGATCAATGCCCGCAGATGCGAATCGTTATCTACGGCCGCCAAAATGATAATCAGGCGAACCGGTTTATCCGGAGCAAAGTCCACGGCTTCGTCCAATTTCAGCAAACTCATGGATAAAGACCTGACCCCCTGCTCCGGGCGTGCATGGGGAATCGCCACTCCAGGCGTTATCACTACATATGGTCCATTCGTTTCTATGGCCTCGATCATGGCATCCACATATCGTTCTTCGACGGTACCTAAGTCCACGAGAGGCTTGGCCGCGACTTGAATCGCTTCTTTCCAATCGGAAACTTGCTGCTGTAATTGGATCGTTTGCATATTGAGCAGTTCTTCTAACACGGGCTTCTCTGCCTCCTTTAAAGAAAATTGGGTTATTTTTGGTGTATGGGTATACACATTCGACTTCAAGGCCTTTTCAAGCTGATCCTGCTCATGGATGGTTGCATACTGGGAAATGATCTTTAATAAAGCTGCAACATCCACACTTTCCGTCGTATATCCATACAATTCCTGCATGACCTGCTGGCGCAATGTATGTTTGTCCTGCATTTCCAAAATCGGCGGTACAACGAATAATGCCGCTTTTGTTCTCATATGCACCGTCGAGAAAACAAGATCATATGACAGCGGGTATTCAGCCGCATTTCTAACGGACAAAACATCCAGGAACAAAATATCAGGAAATAACTCCCTCAATGTATAAATGAGGATATTGCTGATGCCGATACCATTCGGGCATACGACAATCGCCCGTTTTCGATCATCCAATGTTGTGCCTTGCCTGCGCAGCCATCCGCCAAAATAAATCGTGAAATAGGCCACTTCTTCTTCCGATACTGGACAGCCAACCTCTTTCTCCAACACCCACAGGGATTTTTTTGTCAAATGATGCAGTTCGGGATAGACCTTCTGCACCCGTCCCGTCATCGGATTCATTTGCGGGAGACCATACCGCAGGCGATAATATGCCGGTTTAAAATGAACGTATAATTGCTGGCATAGCTGCTCTTTGTCTTTCAGGTGAACAAATGCCAGCCTCTCGAACTCTTCCACGATTTCCTGCAAAAGGTGTTGAATGACTTCATCATCCTTAAGAGGGGAAATATCCTTCGTTCGATTCATGCTCAATAAATGTAAGGCTGCATATAAGTTTTCCGTTTCGCTCCATACTGATTGAAAGGCATCCGTCCCGGTCATCTCCTCGACCAGTTTGTATTCTTCCGTCGCAACAAACGGCGCCCAGCTCTGGTCGGCCTGTAACTCTTCCCCTTTTCCTATGAGCTGATCTGTACATAGAAATAAATAGCTCAGTTCATGAAGCCGTTCATCCGTAAAGGTGATGCCCAATTTACGTTCGGCCCTTTCAAGCTGCAACCGGATCGAGCCGATTTGCTTTTCATGATTTCCCCATATGCACTCCATGATCCATTCACTATTGGGACTGTTCAGTACATCATGCACGAGACGTTCAATGATATATCTCTTTGTTCGGCTGTCCCCAATCACCACGTAGCCATCTTGTTTGGAATACTGGATCTTGAGCGATATGTCCCTGTTTTTCTCTTTAAGTCTTTTTAAATCCTTCAGCACCGTATTTCGCGAAACCCCGGTGATCGTCTGGAAATGATAGACGGATAATTCTTCTTGGCTTAACAGGATCATGAGGTAAAAAACCTTTTCCCTATCTGTCTCTGAAAATATATAATTGCGTTTTGTCAGTTTTACATTCAATTCTTCATCCCTGATTGTTTCAGAAAAGGAGTAGCCCATTTCACGATTATATTGAATCGGTTGATATCCATGAAATTGGAGCCAGTCATTCGCTTTGCTCAATCCATATTGAATCTGCCTTCTCGTCAGACCTGTTTGGGCTTCAAGTTCTTTCATTTTTGAAATGGGCGAATGCTGTAATAGTTTTAGTAAATTGGCGCTTCTTTCATCTAAAAACATTCTCAATCCCTCTCCTTGCTTCTACGATATCTCACTTCTTATTAAAAATGTAGCGTTTCTCAGTCCGAATGTTGTCATGGTTACTGCACAATAATATACTCTTTAAACATTTGTGCACAATACTGCATGTAATCAGTTTTCAATACAGGCTATATTTGGAAGGTCTGTACATATGCAGTTTGGAGGCAAGTGAGGTCATGAGGACAAGGTATAAAGGGGATTCGGGGATGAAAGTTGAGGGGGGGGAATGAGGCGTTTTAAAGGGCTTCATCTAATCAAAATGAAAGGGAAATCAACGTTCATATTTTACAAAACCCAAAAAGAAGTAGCTTGATTTCAGAAATCCGCTCCCTTTCCGCCGACTGTCTGCCAAGGCCAACTGGTTTTTTGGTAAGAACGGCGGACTCACGAGGTCTTGATGCCCAGTCCAATGCATTTTTTAATACGTCTGGCATTCCAGAATTGTACTCAGGACTTACGATAATGATACCGTCGACGTCCTGGATGGCGGATTTTAAATGATGTCACTGTTTCTGGAACCCCACTAATTTCTAGGTCTTTGTTAAACAACGGAAGATCATTAATTTCGATCCAGCGAAATTGATACGAATCAACTATATCTATCAATATTTGCGCAATGATTCGATTATAAGGATTTTCCCGTAAACTGCCGCAAATAAGGCCGATGGTTCTGGTCATCTACTTCCCTCCCTGTTTATCTCATGCAGTACCACAATATACCAAAAGTAAAAAAGTGACGTTATTCCTAATTACACGCTTGTATGTACTAAATTTGGCTTAACTTAATATTGGAAAAAAAGAACTTCATATCTTACCCCAAAGTTATATTGGACCCCTTCCATTTTCCGAATGTTTCCAACATACTATAACCTATAAGGCGTTGGGAGGAGTACAGAAATGGATGAAAAGAAAGTTACATGGTTAGAGCTCTTTTATGATTTGTTATTTGTGGCGGCCGTTGCTGGCGCAACTCATGTTTTACTGCATGTTGAAGATGGATATATCCATCCAGAGTATTTATTAAAGTTCGTGCTGATTTTTATTCCTATCTGGTGGGCTTGGGTA
Organism: Peribacillus sp. SRI_006; assembly: GCF_057586375.1. Taxonomy (NCBI): domain Bacteria; kingdom Bacillati; phylum Bacillota; class Bacilli; order Caryophanales; family Bacillaceae; genus Peribacillus; species Peribacillus sp. SRI_006. The sequence continues at coordinate 88,272 of NZ_JBYCZT010000012.1, forward strand.
GGGCAAACCATATTTATTAACCGGTTTGGAAAGGATGTATTTCATCAACGGCTATTTTTGATATTGCAAATGTTTTTTGTCCTGATCATGACATCAAGCTTATCTGCAGATTTTGATCCTTATTACCTTTCTTTTTTAATTGGTTATATTGGTTTAAGAGCCGTTACGGCTATCCAATATCTCGTTGTACAGCGGATAGAAGAGGGATTTCGAAAAAAGGCAGCACTCTTTTTGGGAAGGTATTTTTGGATTGGAATCGCCATTTCAATATTATCCGTCCTTTTTGATTCTTGGCTTCGGTATGCTGTGTTGTATTTGGGCATCCTGGTCGATATCATTGTCCCGATCCTTGGAAGAAAGTGCTTGGAAAAGGTTCCTACAAATACGGCCCACCTGTTGGAGCGCTTTGGCCTATTTACCATCATTCTCTTTGGGGAAGCTCTTGTAAGCACGCTTGCGGTCATTCAACCTAAACAAGGAAATTGGGATTCGATAGCCTTTTCCATCATTTCATTTGCCCTGATAATAGCCATGTGGTGGCAATATTTCGATAATATGGACAAGAAAGTCGACAAGTCTGTACAATCTTCCGGCCAAATCATCATTTACGGTCATCTGTTTATTTTAATGTCTATAAGCATGATTGCAGCAGCCATCAGGTTATTGTTTTTACATGAGGTCCATTATTCATTTATCCTCTATTTTGTTTTTGGTTCCGTATTGCTCTATTTCATGTCAGCAACGTTTGTTTTCCACCAATATAGACATAAGCACCAGCGGTTGCAAATATATCATTTAGGGTTATTTTTAGGGATTTTAGCCGTCTTTTTTATTTTTAATTTGTTTGTCGGTGTACCGAATATTGTGATAATAGCCGAATTAACATTGTTCTTTATCATCTATGCTAAACTAACGACTACATAATAAAGGGATCAAAGAAACGAGTATTTAACGATAATACTGACACACAATTGGTTTATTCATAAACAGATTGGAACAAAGAAAGTATGAGGTGACCTTCATGCATCCCTCCACATCTTATAATGAGGAAAGACTAGGTTTAATGTTATGGTTCCGGATTACACGGATATATAACCAGAGTATCCGGGAATCCAATCAACATTTATAGAAATGGAATCTATCGGCAGCCCAATTCGATATCTTGGTTCAAGTGGGTTCCCATGAACGATTGTCTCAGCAGGAACTGGCAAACAAGCTTTTTGTGACGAAAGGCAATATCACTCAACTATTAAGGAAAATGGAAGAGTTGGGTTTGATTAAACGGGAACAGGAATGGAAAACGAAGTACCTGTCATTGACTGAGGAAGGTAAAGAGTTTTTTCATGAAGTCGTTCCAAAACAAGAGCATTTTCAGGCATCACAGTTTGCCAACTTGAATGAAACGGAAAAACAGCAGCTTTTGGATTTTCTTAGTAAGGTTCAAAAATAATAAAAACAGATCACCCGTTTGAATGGTGATCTGTTTTTCTATCTTTGTTACTTCGGTTTTTTCATGAACAATGAAAGCAACACATTCACGATGGCGAAAATCAAACTAATTTTAAATACAAGTGATGAACCAGAGGCAGCAGCTGCTGGTAAATCATTTGCTACATCAGTCAAATAGCCATTTTGCTTCGCAGAGAATAGCGAAACCATGACCGCTATGCCAATTGCCCCTGATACTTGTTGAGATGTTTGCGTAATCGCAATGCCATCCGGATAGAATTGTTTTGGCAATGCATTCAATGTATTCGTTTGTACGGAAGCAAGTACCATGCCAATGCCAAGCATCATCACGATATGCGTAACAACCATGATCCATAGTGCTGTGTCCGTTCCATACATTGCATATAGCCCATAGCCAATGACGACCAGAATCGTTCCTGGTGTAATTACGGCACGTGGTCCATATTTATCGAATAGCCGGCCGATGATCGGGGCAAAAACACAGTTTAATAGACTGCCAGGCAGCATGATAAGCCCAGTGGCGAACGCAGATACCAATAGCGCCATTTGCATATACATGGGTAACACAACCAGCATCGATAACATGTTAAGGAACGTAATCATGTTCATCGCAAGGCCCAGCACAAATAACGGGTATTTGAATGCTTTTAAATTCAACATTGGGTTTTCCATCTTCGTTTGACGGATTGCAAAGAGAATCAGGGCGATCAATCCAACGATGATCATGCCAATTACCGTCATACTCGTCCAACCATGATCCCCGCCTACACTTACACCGTATACAACTCCACCAAAGCCAATCGTCGATAACACAACTGACAAAATATCGATTGATACTTTCCTGGTTTCATTGACATTCGGAATATAGATATAGCCGAAGATAAGCGAGAATAACAAGAATGGAATCGTAAACCAGAATATCCAAGGCCATGATAACGTATCTAAAATCATCCCTGCCAATGTAGGACCGAATGCTGGACCCGCCAAGATGACTAAGCCCATCACACCCATTGCCCCGCCGCGTTTATTCGGTGGAAAAATCGTGAAAATGACACTTTGCGTCAATGGCAAAATGATAGCCAGTCCAGCTGCCTGAATGACACGGGCCGTCAATAACACGCTAAAAACCGGTGCTACTGCAGCAATGACCGTTCCGATAATCGAAAAGAATAAAGACGCCATGAACATTTGGCGTGTTGTGAATTTTTGCATTAAAATTCCTGTTACCGGCACTAAAATACCAAGCGTTAAAAAGTAGCCTGTTGCAAGCCACTGTATTGTCGTCGCATCCACGCCAAAAATGTGGCTCAATTCACCTAAGGCGATGTTCAATGCGGTTTCACTAAAAAGCCCAACAAAGCCTGCTACCAAAAGAGCAGCCATTATCGGTCCTGTTTTAATATGTTTATTATCCACTGTTAAAACTCCTTCAAAATATTAGGTAACAATTGCGAAATTACTTTTAGCGGCTTTGCCGATGTTTCGGCCAAACAAAGCATCATTGCCCCTTCTATAGTGGCTGTCATCATCAATGCCATATTGGAAGCTGACTCTTTTGGATATCCATCTTCCAATAGCTTTTTAAAATAAATCCCCTGAATTTTCGCATAGAGATCGGCGCAAGCCTTTCGTACGGGATCACTTAATGTGGCCATTTCACTTACCATGCTGCTAAATGTGTAACCCGTAATCGTCCCTTCCCTTTCTAAATTGACGATCAGCTTTTCAATCATGTAATTTGTCGCTTCAAACGTTGTCGGATATCGTTCAAAAATATCCACGATATCCATCGTAATAACTTCATTCAAAGAATGAAGGCAAGCGATTAATAATTCCTCTTTTCCATTAGGAAAATGGTGATAAAGCGAACCTTTCGTAACATTGCATACTTTTAAGATTTCGCTTAGTCCAACACCTTTATATCCTTTTTGTTGGAAAAGAATCGTTGCATTGTCGATTATCAACGATTTTGTATCCATATCCGTAGCACACCCCCGCCATACCAACCGGTCTATTTGTAACTATAACAAAAAAAAATCTTTGAATGTAAGTACTTTTTTGCCCCTCTAAATAACGAATTCACAATTTAGACAAACTTTTAATTTAATTTTTCTATTCGATTGCCATTTGACATTTTGTATACATATGTATACGGAAAGAGGTTTTCCTATGAGAAATGAAAAATCCAAAAAAGATGTACATCACAGAGGAAAAGTCCATGCTGCACACCATCGTGGCCCAAAAACGTTTCGCCGCGGAAGAGCCATCGCTTTTTTAGACATGATGAACCTTAAACGTTCAACCATTAAGGAACAGTTAGATCAACCAGAATTTCAATCCATTCAGCAAATCTTAGTCGGTGAATTAAAAGCGATTGATATGTTAATCAACGAATTCATTCAATTATTCGAAATACAAGAAAATGAAGAAGCAGCCGAAAAGGGCAGTGAAGAAAAGGAAACTTCCAATGAGAAAGGAATGGAAATGAATGAAACAAATTAACAGTTATATCGATTCATTATTTTATACTGAAGATGATCTTTTGGAAGAAGTCATTGCGTCCATACAAGAAAACGGAATGCCGTCCATTTCGGTATCTCCCTCATCTGGAAAACTTCTTACCATGCTTATATCCATTTCAGGAGCTAAAAATGTGTTGGAAATAGGCGCTCTTGGAGGCTATAGCGGGATTTGCCTTGCCAGGGGATTCGGCAGCGAAGGTAAATTAACCTCCCTTGAGTTACAGGAGGAATACGCAAAGTTAGCTTATCGCAATCTATCCAAAGCTGGCTTTGGCGATCAAGTATCCTATATGACCGGAGCAGCCCTGCTAAGCCTTGAAAAACTCGCTCGTAATAACAAGAAATTTGATTTCTTCTTTATAGATGCTGATAAGGACAATTATGAAAATTACCTGCAATATTGCATTAAACTGGCAGAGCCAGGCGCTTTAATCGTCATGGATAACGTACTTGCAAGGGGCAGTGTCGCAGATCCGGATGCTGAACCTAAACGTCACACTGCCTTTATGAAGGCATTCAATGAAATCGTGGCCAAACACCCTCAACTGGAATCCATGCTAATCCCAATCGGTGACGGGCTGACCCTTTCAAAAGTAATCAATCAAACTCACGAGTAAATAGTGCAAATTCACGAGTAAACGGCCCAAATTCACGAGTAAACTGCTCAAATTCACGAGTAAACTGCTCAAACTCACGAGTAAACTGACCAAATTCACGAGTAAACTGCTCAAATTCACGAGTAAACGGCGAATTCACGGGGATATCGAACAAACTTCTGATTTTATCGATCAAACTTTCAAATTTATCGCTCAAACTCACGATATTGTCACCCAAATATCCTTTTCATGAAGAAAAATAAAATGAATTTCTATATTCTTGAATGAAAATGATTTTTATTATCAATAATAAAATGAAAGAGGGTAACCAGTTGATGGTTACCCCCGATGTTTTAAATTTCTGGATCAAATGTTTTGCAATCCGTTTCTTTGCTATTTGATGCATGGTTCCCTTTATGGCTGACAACATAAATAGCATCTGCACTGCATTTGTTTCCAGAATCCCAATATTTACAATTATTCACTTCACATAGAACATCTTTTGCCATCTTATCACACCTCCTCATTTGCTATCATTAACAAAGTTGGGGTGATTGATACTTTCCTTTTTCAGGTTTTGGTGTCTTGATTTTAATTGTGGGCATCATAACGAACAAAAATCCGGGCAGTTTCCGCCCGGATTTTTTATATGCTTATGCTGATCTTTTCAATAGTTCTGCTTGAGGGATTTTCCAAAGCTCCCGCCATTTTTTCAAGGCGGCAACCAGGATGATCAAGCCCAGGATTAACATGGTGATCGATAATATTCCGTTCAAGATGCTGAATCCTGCAGAGTCCGGGTTCAGGTATACGTTTTTCACCATCCAGTACCCTGCGACATTGACTGTTACATATAAGTAGGCAAGGGGTACGAGGCATGTCCAGATATACCAGCGTTTGTCTGCGATTTTCAGTACGACGGTCGCACCGATGATGAGTCCAATCGAAGCCATGAGCTGGTTGGATACGCCAAAGAGTGCCCAGATCGAACCGATGTCCCCAGAGTAAAGCAGGTATCCCCAGATAAAGCAGGCTAATGCACTGGCGAAGATGTTCCCCGGCAGCCAGTCGACTCGTTTTAATGGTTTATAGAACTCCCCGAAGAAGTCCTGGATTAAGTAACGGGCAACACGTGTCCCTGAATCGATTGCAGTCAATATGAACACCGCTTCGAACATGATGACGAATTGGAAGAAAAACGAAGCCAGTTTGTCAAAGAAGGGGATTTCGGTGAAAATATAGGTCATGCCGACAGCAAGTGTAACTGCCCCGCCTGTCCGTCCCTCCAAATTAATGCCGATTTCTTCACTGAGTTCGTCAAGGTGTACGGTTTCCATACCTAATGTTTGAAATACTTCAGGTGTGGAGTTAATCGCAAAATAATCTCCTGGCTGCAGTGAAACCGCAGCAATCAATGCCATGATGGCAACGACACATTCCACAAGCATCGCTCCGAAACCAACGGATTTGATATCACTCCATCGGTTTAACATTTTTGGAGTTGTACCGGATCCGACAAATGCATGGAATCCTGAAATCGCGCCACAGGCGATGGTGATTGAAATGAATGGCCAAACAGGACCGGCTACAATCGGGCCCCCGCCATTAATGAATTCGGTAAACGCAGGAAACTGGATTTCTGGATTCACTACGAAAACGCCGATAATCAATGCGGCAAATACACCGATTTTCATAAATGTACTCAGGTAATCACGAGGTGCCAGCAGCAGCCAAACAGGCAAGGCGGCAGCGAAGAAAGCATAGATCGGCAAAATGATGGCAAGTGTGCTCGCCTCAAGTGTCAATAAGTCGCCAAGTGCCGTTCCTTGAATGTTCGGCCCAAGTAAAATTGCGGCCATGATGAGCCCGAACCCGACGATGGTCGCCCCTTTCAGGTTGCCGGTTTTTTTATGGTAAAGCCCTACACCCATGGCGATCGGAATGGTGATCCCGACAGCGAACGTCCCCCATGGATTGTTTTCCAGAGCATGCAGAACGACCATTGAAAGTCCTGCCATCGTGATCGTGATGATAAAAAGCATCGCGAGTCCTGTACAGAAGCCTGCTACAGGTCCAAGTTCTTCTTTCGCAACTTCCGAAAGGGATTTGCCGTCTTTACGCATCGACGCGAAAAGCACGACGGCATCATGGACGGCTCCGCCGATTACAGCCCCGATCAGAAGCCATAATAAACTTGGCAAATACCCGAATTGTGCAGCAAGGATGGGTCCCACCAAAGGACCAGCCGCTGCAATGGCTGCAAAATGGTGGCCGAATGCCACCCATTTATTTGTTGGAACATAATCTTTTCCATCTTCTAATTTATGGGCCGGTGTCGGCTTGGAATCATCAAGTTTTAATACTTTGAGTGCTATGAATGTCCCGTATAAACGGTAGGCAATCATTAATATACAAATGGAGCCTATGACAATTGTAACCGCATTCATATTTGAACCCCCTCTATTACTTACATCGTAAAAAAATGATATCACAATGAAAGCGAATTCAATGGGTTTTCAAGTTATAATGCAAATATCGAGGGATGGACTGCATTATGATGAAGGTAAAATGCAGAATTATGAAAATTTTTAAAAACCGATCAGCTGCTTTAGCTCCTTCACATACGTCCGGCTTACCGGGATGTTTGATCCGTCACTCATAATGAGATTGTAAGTCGAGTTGAACCAAGGCTGTATTTCGGATATATGGATGACATTCACGATAAAACTGCGATGCACCCGTAAAAATGAGTGCTTATCGAGCTTCTTTTCAAGCACGATGAGAGGGTCGCCGATTTTATATTCATTTTTCCCGGTTTTAATGACCGTCTTTCCTTCCACGAGACCTATGAACAAAATATGGTCCCGGTCGATCAAAACGATCCGATCATCTATTTCTACAGCCAATTTACCTGTCTGTTCCACCGCCATTCGGCTGGCGGGCGCCGCTGTTCCGGATTCTTCTTTCCCGATTTGACGCTGCTTCATGAGCTTATCCAATGTTTGACGTATCCTTTTTTCATTAAAGGGCTTCAATAAATAATCAAATGCATATAACTCGAAGGCTTGGAGGGCAAACTCATCATAAGCGGTCGCAAAAATGAGCGAAGGTGCGGGGTCAAGTTCCGCCAATTGCTTAGCCAACTGCAAACCATTGCCATCTGCAAGCTCAATGTCCAAAAAGACAAGTTCAGGTTTAAGGCGGGAGATATCCCTCAAGGCATCTTCTATCCCCTCGGCCTCACCCACGACCTCAACTTGCCTGCTTCTCTTCAATAGATATTTCAATTCATCTCTAGCCAGTGGTTCATCCTCTACGATAAATGCTTTCATCATCGTTGCCATACTCCTTTCTCGTTGAGTGGTATTGATATGTTCACTTTGGTTCCGTGTCCCGCTTCACTTTCGATCGAGAGACTGGCCTGACCTTTATAGATCCCTTCCAGCCGTTCACTGATATTATGAAGGGCCGTTCCTGTTCCCTTAGCCGATTCTACAGCACGCTTGCCCAATTCATCTATTCTCCCGCCCGGAATCCCTTTTCCGTCATCCTCGACAACAATATGCATCGCATCGTCTTTAAAGTATGCGCGGATGATGATTTGACCTTTGTTTTTCACATGTGGAAATGCATGGTGGACAGCATTCTCAACAAGTGGCTGCAATGTGAATGGAGGGATGAGAACTTCCTTAAGCCTTGGCTCAATGCGATAATCGATATGATATTTATCTGGAAAACGCGCCTGCTCCAGTGATAAATATGCGTTAACATGCTCTAATTCCTTTTCTAGCGGCACCAGTATATGTCGGGCCCCTTGTAAATTAGAGCGAAAGAAGGCACTGAGCTCCTGCAATAAACTTCTTGCCTTCTCGACATCCGTCCGGCATAGAACGGATATCGTATTGATTGCATTGAATAAAAAATGAGGATGGACCTGTGCTTGCAATGCTTTTATTTCAGCATCTTTCAATAATTTCGTTTGCATTTCCGCTTTAGCGAGTTCCAATTGAGTGGAGAATAGTTTGGCCAATCCTTCAGCTAACTCTTGTTCCACTTGGCTTAATTTATCCGGATGCTTGAAATACATCTTCAAAGTCCCGACCGTTTTCTGTTGGACCTGCAACGGCAGGACTACGGCCGCTTGCAATGGACATTGATCATGAAAGCAATAAATGTCCTTTTTTGTTTTGGCCACGATGATTTTCCCATGTTCAAGGGCTTGCTTCGTTAAGCCTGTCGCTATCCCCACCTTAGGAACATGGTGATCTGACGCAGCTCCAACATGGGCAAGCACGCTATGTTCATTGGTAATGGCCACGGCATCGGCTTCAGTCAGCCCCAAGATGATTTGGGCTATTCTCTTGCATGAAGTTTGATTCAGGCCTTGCCGGAAAAAGGGCAAAGTCTGATCCGCAATCAGGAACGCAAGATTGGTTTGTACGGCCCGAGTCCGGTCTTCGTCCCTTGTGATCGACTGAATGATGAGCATGAAAAGTAAAGTCCCGAATCCATTGATGATGATCATGGGAATCCCGATTACTTGTACGAGCTCCCACGCCCTTTCAAAGGGTTTGGCCGTCACCAGGATGATGCCCATTTGGATCGCTTCCAATGCCATGCAAATGGGCAGGGCAAACCAAGGGGTGATCGTCCCATGCTTTCGCCGCCTTTTCCCCAAAAGACCCGATAAAATCCCAGCCAAAATCGCAGCGACCGCACAAGCCCCCGCCGTAAAGCCCCCGAGAAAATAACGGTGAAGCCCCGCAATCAAACCTACTCCCAACCCAACAAAGGGTCCTCCCAGCAGACCGCCGATAGCCACGCCCATAATTCTTGTGTTGGCAATCGCGTTATCGGGAGCAATCTCAGCATGCCAATCACCATCCGGCATGGCATGGTTTCCGATTTCGATTCCCGTATAGTTACTTATGATGCCGAATGCTCCAAAAAGTGCGATAAGCATGATTTTCTTCGACATTTCATGTTCATGGCCTATCATTTGCCGAAAGGGTTTCATATAAGAAAGCAGGAAGGCAGCAATCACGATGATCCCCACTTTTTCAAACAGCGACGGTAATAAATCAACCAAAGCATTCATCCCTTTTCTGGCTTTTTCATTTATCTTACACCAGCCATGAAATCCTTGTCGAATTTTGTTTTTACGATTTCAAGAACATGGAAAAAATGAGGGACCATATCGGAGAAAAAGCTAGAATATAATTCAATCTAAAAAAAGCCTATAAATCCCAAGGCTTTTTCAATAGAATGAAATAACTTGTCATCAATTCCTTAAAGCTTTTGTCACGCTTACTTCTGTTCTACCTGATTGGAAGGTTTATGATCGGTATCATTTCTGAAATAGCAGTAGTCATTTTTGGAACCCTACACGCCCAAAAATAGTTTATTGTTAAACGAGGAAAGTAAACAGGTTATATCATTTTAGGAACGAGTATGAGGTATGAATATGGAATTGAGAAATCAAATCATTTATATCAGTAAAAAAGTATTGAATAGCATTAAGAATTTCGAATTTAATTTTGAAACTACTATATTTATCTTTGATAAAGAGCTAAATGTTTTATACGCAAAAAGTAATGATGAAAATAAGGATTTATGTAAATTGGTTATAGAAGAATCTGTTGAAAATAATGCATTTATTTTAAGTTCATTGCAAAATACTACTGTAAAAACTAAAAATCAAATTTCCGGAAAGAATTTTAGTGTTATATCTTCCCCCTTCCATGAAATTAAAAATAAGGAATTGCAAGGCTATGTAGGTATATTCACAACGGATGATAGTGAAAATTTCAAAATGATTTCTGAAATGCTCGCTAATCAAATCTCCTACGAGTTACATGTCTACCGTGAGAAATTATTAATTGAAGAAATAATAAAAACAGATAGATCGTCTTTATTCACCAGGGAACCGCATAATGTTGATTTGCGAATCATCCAGAATATAACGCAAGGTCTCAAAGATAAAGAAATAGCTGATAATCTCCATATTAGCGTTTCTACAGTTCGTAACCATATAAATAAACTGTTTGAAGAATTAGACGTGGCCTCCAGATCACAATTAATCAGTTTGCATTATGAAAATAAATTGCATGAAATTCTTCATGAAGTGAAGATGGAAAACCGCAATTTAAAGTACTTTTAGAAATAAAAAGCGAAATTCATTTTGAAGGTATGCAATGAGCATCATAAATCTACACATATATAACAATCAAAAAACAGCAGTAAAAACACTGATGAATTTAATCCCATTTCTTTTCTGCGAAATGGGATTTTTTATGCTTACCCGAAATATGTTACCCATTGTTAAGAGGGGTAACGCTTATATTATGTTAAAATTTAAAGGAATGATTATTGCGCTTGATAAAAAAGGAACTACATGTAATATATAAGCTCATTTGTTTATGCTTTCAGTTCAGGAAAATTTCATAATAAAGTAAATAAGTCGGAGGCGATTAATGTGTTGGTAGTTACCACAGAAAAAATTGAAGGATACAAAATTGTAGAGGTAAAAGGGCCTGCCTTCGGTCTAATTGTAAGAAGCAGAGGGATTGGCGGCGATATCATGGCAGGGTTAAAGTCCCTGGTAGGCGGAGAGATCAAGCAATATACAGCGATGCTTGAAGATTCAAGAAAAGAAGCTATGGACCGTATGATAAAAAATGCCAATGAAATGGGTGCAAACGCAATTATAATGATGAGATATGATTCTGGGGAAATCGGTACGAATATGAGCGAAATCGTTGCATATGGAACCGCCGTCATTGTGGAGAAAATATAATGAAATTCATCATAGGGTACTATATATTGCAAATTATTATAGCTATCTTATGCATTTTACTTGGATACTTTATCTATGATAAACGGTTTAAACGCAATCACGGTGTAAAAGTTCCTGATGGATTTCAATCGACAGATGAAATAAATATAGACCCCGTGACAGGAGAAAAAACAAGGGTATATTATAATCCTGATACGGGTGAACGCTTTTATAAAAAAGAAAAATAATTTAAAAGCCACGTTTTATGAAAAACGTGGCTTTTTGTTTTTTCTACCCCCTTGTAACCATACAAGAGGGTTTAATAACAACATTATTTTTCCATTACAGGCTTATAGTGCCCTGGTATGTTTTGGGCTGAAATGGCCAATCGGTTCCAGCCGTTGATGGTGATGATTATGGTAACGAGATCGATATATTGTTTTTCATCAAAATGCAGGCGGACCCTCTCATACAGTTCATCAGGTACACCGTTTGCGGAAATGGCCGTGACCGCTTCCGTCAATTCCAGCGCTGCCCTTTCCGAATCAGAATAGAATGGTGTTTCACGCCAAGCACTCAAACAGTAAATTCTTTGTTCCGTTTCACCCATTGCCCGGGCATCCTTCGTATGCATATCCAAGCAGTACGCACAGCCATTGATTTGGGAAGCGCGAATTTTTATCAATTCGATTAATGCGCTATCGATTTCCGTTGTTTTCTTGTACTCCTCCAAACCCATCATTAATTTGACCACTTCACGATTTGTCTTCATGTAGTTAATCCGTTGTTCCATGTCTATCTCCTCCATTAAATCTTTTTAGGTTCCACTTATAAGACAAAATAGAGGTTTGATTTGTGACATTCAAAAAAAGACCCCTCAATCTATATCAGGAATATGATTTAATTTATCAGGATTGGTAACAATGAAGATTTTGCGGATATTTTTTTGTTTTGGATCTAATTCAAAGCAGATGACTTTGGTAGGCTTTCCTTCTTTCATTTGCAAAATTCCCTCCTGGCCATTGACCATCACCGGAAGAAGTTCTCCTATGAAGCCTCCTTTAGCGGAAATGCCTTTAAGAAAGGCGGATACGCGCTGTCTGGTTACAATTGGGTTTAATGCAGAAAGCACTTTTCCTCCGCCGTCAGTAACAAGGACAACATCTTCTGTAAGAAGGTCCAAAAACTCCTCAAAGTTTCCTGTCGCAGATGCTTTTATGAATTTTTTTGCCAAAAGATCGACATGTTTCGTATCCTCCGGATGGACTGGCCTATCATTCTGTAATTTCCGCTTCGCCCGGCTGTAGATCTTTCTACAGTTCACTTCATTCTTTTCCAGCATCTCGGCGATATCTTCATAGCTGTAAGTGAATGCTTCCCTAAGCACGAAAACCGCTCTTTCAACAGGTGAAAGCTGTTCCAGCAAAACGAGGAAGGCATATGCAACCGTTTCATCCGTTACGACCTTATCTAGAGGCTGATCTGTTTCGTTTACCCGAGGTTCTGGCAGCCAAGGACCTGTGTAAACCTCTCTTCTCTTACGGGCTGACTTTAAAAAATTCAGACAGCGATTTGTCGTCATTTTCGCAAGATATGCTTTCATGTCCTTAATTTCGTCGGTATCAAGCTTAAGCTGCAGGAATAAATCATGAACGATATCTTCTGCATCGGTAACCGATCCGAGCATCCGGTATGCGATGGAAAAAAGAAAAGGTCGATATGTCTTATATAATGTATCCAAATCCACTTGATTCACCTATTTTCTATCAAATTCGTTTTTCGAAAACCTATCACTAATTATTCTCTAACCCAATCATTTATCCTTCTTCACCTAAATAGACCAGACTATCCTATCATACAAAAAAGAGCAGCAAAAGAGCTGCTCTTGGACTGTAGACAAACTAGCTCCCTACCGTTCAACAGGATTCCTTATTGGACAAATATATTACCACTCTCTGTTAAAATGGTGTACCCAATTTCGGATACTCATTGATCAAGTTGCTTCATACCATACGATATCATCAAACATTTTTACAACCCGCGGTATGAAGCCTTCTTCATAATCTTCCGGGTATTGAACGATCGAATAGTAAACACGGTCGCCATGTTGAAAAACGGACACTGTACCCAATATGGAGTAATTACTGCCATTCTGACTAATGTCAAATTCGACCTCAGACCAATCAAATCGGTTAGGCGAATTATCAGATCGCTGTTTTATCTCAAAGCCGTTGCTTATCACAACTTCCCTCGCAAACCTTGCCTGTTCTTCTATTGTCGCATTCGCACCCTCACTTTTGGAAAAAATCTGAACTTTGGCATCCTCATTTCTCTTGCCTGCAAAATTCGCAAAAACAATCATTGCATCTCCTTCACCAGAACTAGCCTCTTCAACGCCCATGTCATCCACGATGTAGGTTGAGAATCCCAATGCCTGACTATGATGAAGCGTGAATTGGAATGGTTCTTCCATACCTTCCAATATAATTGTATCCGTTTTCGTATTTGGCAGACCTTTTGTCGGGTCTTCAACCGATTCACCTGGAGGATCTTCATCTTGCCCGTCGATTTGCTTAGGATTATCATTTGGCTTTTCTGAAATTGGCGGAGATTCCTTATTTCCCTCCTGGACTCCTTTACAAGCACTAAGCCCTGTTACCAAAAAAACGGCTGCCAAAATCAACAATATCTTTTTCATTGGAACCCTCTTTTCTTGTGTTTTAACAAATTATTATACGGTCCCATATGGAAAAAAGTTACACTATTCTTCATCGAAATATCAGACTTTATCGACTAAAAAAGATCGATACTCCACTCGTTCCGAAAAAGAAAATATGAGATGATTCACTTTGATGCGTCTATATCTTTATTTAACTAAACTATTCAATCGATAGTTTGAGTAGGAGTGCTTGAATGTATGATAATGTAAAGAATCGCACGTTCAAAAGGCCGCCAATTGGCGGCCTTCACTTCCCTTGCCTTATATGTACGTTTTGGTTAAGATCCAATGCTATGTTCTACTGCAGTATCCCAATTAGGAAAATAATACAATGCATTCTTCATTAACTCCGGATCTGACTTCTTTACCTCTTTCTTTCGAGGTAGCTTCCCTTCTTTTTCTACTAAGTCGGAAATTTGATTCACGACTTCTTCAACACTCATATTCACTTCCATCTCTGTTCCCTCCTTCTTGTTCCTATTTATATTTTTTCCCAATTGATGAAAAGTAATACAATTTTTCTTAAACTAAACTACCAGTTTAGTTTAAGATGGTTACTTGAATGTATGATAATTGAAAGGATCCTACAAACAAAAAGCCAACGAAATCGTCGGCTTTTTGTCTAAATAATTCCCAAAATACTTTCTAGAAGTAACATGATTAATATACGACAAGCATAAGGAGCCGAAGCAATAATAAATATGCCATACCATGCTATATCGCTGTCCCAGTTTCGCCATGTTTTTTATGTTTTACTTTTTATGAATAGTTTCGCAGCCTATTCAGCAATCCTCTATCATTCTATGCAAAGCGATTTGCTGCTCACCCTTCATATCAGCTCAGGAGCTGTTTCTGGATTTTGCTTGAATCGGTCTTCATGATGAGCTTCAATCGTGTGCAGAAAGCTTTTTATGGAGTTTGTCATATAAGCATCTTTACGGTGAATGAAGACTGTCGAGATATTGCGGTATTCTTCCGGAATTGGATGCACGTGGACTTTTTCATTGGCTGTTAGGTGATTTACCGCCGATTGTGGTACGAGGGTAATGCCAAGGCCGAGTGTTACGCTGGTTAAGATCGTTTCCAATACATTGAACTCCATGATTCTTTTGGGCATCACCTCTTCTTCCCTCAGCCATTGTTCCAATTTGGAGCGATAGCCACACCCCTGACTGAATACTAAAAATGGTTCTGTTATGATTTCTTCAAGGTTAAATGTTTCATTTCTTGTAACTAATACAAGTTTTTCTGTACAGACATCGTATGGCTGAATGAGCGGATGTTTGATCGGTCCTGTAACAAAAGCGCCATCCAGCCTGTGTTCAATGACATCTTTGATTAAGTCTTCCGTTAACCCCGCCTTTATGGATAAATCGACATTTGGATACTGTTTATGATAGGAGGCTAGAATCTTGGGAAGATCGCTGACCGTTTCAACTGTACCTATGTTCAATATCCCTGTAGGTGTTTCACTATCCAGGAATACTTGCTTGAGTTCTTCTACATCAAGCAAAATTTTGTTTACATACTCCAGCATCTTTCTGGACTCCGCAGTTAGTGACATGCCACGTTTATGCCTATTGAATAAAGGCGTCCGTAACTCCTGCTCTAAATGCTTAATCCTCGCCGTTACATTGGATTGGACGTAATTCAACTCAACAGCCGCCTTACTTACGCTGCCATATTTAGCGACGCACTGGAATATTTGCAAATCCCTCATTTCCATAAAAGTGCCCCCCTTTCTCAACTATCATTAATAATGATGATTATATTCATTTTAAGTCATTTTACATGATAATGACTTTATCATAAGGTGTGTATAGGAATTAAATCAATCATTATTTTTGAGGGGAAGCTTTTATGAAAAAAAATCAAGTTTTAATCGGTGCACTTTTATGTTTGACTGCCAGCATTTCTTGGGGAGCGATGTTTCCAGTTGCAGAAAGGGCCTTAATGTATATTGATCCTTTTTATTTCGCTTTTTTGCGATATTTAGCTGTTAGCGTCATTTTAGGGATATTGCTTTTAATGAAAGAGGGTAAGAAGTCTTTTAGCCTGGAAGGGCAAGGAAAGAAGTTATTGTTTTTTGGGACGATGGCGTTCACTGTCTACAACTTTCTCATTTTCGCAGGTCAAGACTTACTGGGGCATAACGGGGTGATTGTTGCTTCCATCATGGAATCATTAATGCCCATGATTTCAATTTTAATTCTGTGGGTTTTCAAAAGTGCCAGACCCATGAAGTATACAATCGCCAGCATGTTCCTTGCCTTGATAGGGGCCATTCTTGTCATTACCAATGGCAGCTTATCATTCGTATTTTTATTGAAAGATAATGTCATCCCTATCGTTTTCATTCTTATCGGGGTTATAGGGTGGGTTATTTATACGATGGGCGGCAACCAATTTAACGGATGGTCAACACTTCGCTATTCGACTTTAACGTGCATTTTAGGAACATCCGTATCAGCCATCATAACATTCCTCGCAACGGCAATGGGCCTGTCCGTCCCTACGGCAGAGGTTATCCAATCCATTTATGGCGAGATGATTTTCATGATTATTTTCCCTGGTGCCATAGCCCTTTTAAGCTGGAATTTAGGCATTAAACTATTAACACCGATCAATGGAATCCTATTTATCAATTTAGTTCCAATCACCACGTTGGCCATCGTTTTCATCCAAGGAGGATCACTATCATCCTACGAATTACTCGGAACTTTTTTAGTGATATATGCTTTGATTCAAAACAATTATTATCAAAGAAAAAACTTGCCTTTCCGGGTTGAGAAAATGAATCCAAGTGAGAAGAAACACTTAATTAAAGGTACACAACATCAATAGGAGGGCAACAATGGATTTACTAACGCTTATGCTAATCCTTGGATTGGCTGTACTTTGGGAATTGGCAACGATTAATAAGAATGTGAAAAAGATGAATGAGCAAAATGCAGAATTGATCAATCTGTATAATGAAAGAAGGAAAAGAATTCAATAAAGTGGACTTTTGGCAATACAACGCAAAAAAGCCTCTCATTTAGAGAGGCTTTTTTGCATTTTGATGATCGTACTATTCACCAAGCTTCTTCCTGATATCCGCTGCTACATTCTTTAGCGCCTTTTTCGATCCCCGCTCTAAGTCATGGTTCAATTTCCTTTCTTTGTAGCTGACAAATAAAGAATCGAGATCATAGCCTTCAGGATATAAATCGACGGCCTTTATTTCAAGCTCGAGCTTATTGGCATGAACCTCCTTGAAGGTATCTTCGAAAAGTACGACGACATTATTGAAGGAGTCCTTTTTCTTATAAACGATCGCGTATCCATTCAGTTCGCTAACCTTCACTTTGTCGCCGACTTCATATTCATAAGATGATTCTTTAGGAACGGCCGCTGGCTTCGCTTTTTTGATTTTACTTTCCTGGACACGCTCCAAGTCGTAGTCTTTATTTTCGATATAGAGCTTTGCCTTTTGCAGAACCTTTTCACGGACATTCATTTTTTTGGCTATCCAAAGGGCATTGCTTTCCCCGGATTGACCGATCAACAGTTTGTATTTTGGCTCAAGTGTTTCGCTGTTGAATTGCATGGCGGCATTCATGAAATCACTGTGTATTTCCGAGTAGCGTTTGATTTCGCCATAATGGGTCGTCGCAACGGTTATGCACCCCCTTTGATAAAATTCCTCAAGGATGCTAATCGCCAATGCGGCTCCTTCATTCGGTTCCGTTCCGCTCCCGATTTCATCGAACAGCAGCAAGGAGTTATTGGTTATTGCCCCCATGATTTCCGAGATGTTTTTCATATGCGATGAAAACGTGCTCAGTGCATTTTCCATGCTTTGATTATCACCGATATCGACGAATACCTGGTCAAAGACGGCAAGCTCCGTCCCCTCTTTCCCGGCAACATGCAGTCCTGACATGACAGCCAATGTAAGGATGCCGATCGTTTTCAGGACGACAGTTTTTCCCCCGGCATTAGGGCCTGTGATAATCAAGCTGCGATAGTCCTTACCAATTTCAAAATCCAAAGGTACGCTGTCTTGCGGCAATAGCGGATGCTTACAGCCCGTTAATTTAATATAACCGTGATCATTGATTTTCGGTTCGATGGCATCCATGCTTTTACTGAACTTGGCTTTTGCGAAGATCATGTCATATTGACTGATCAACTCGATGTTTATCTTGATCGGTTTCAGCTGTTCGAAAACCGTTCCGGATAATGTGGCCAAAAGCTGATACTCTTCCATCGATTCCTCCGCCTTTAAGCTTGCCAATTCTACATTCAATTTCGTAACAGAGGCAGGTTCAATGAACACGGTTGCCCCTTTTGCCGATACTTCCACGATCGTTCCGGCCACTTGATTTTTATAGGAGGCTTTGATCGGGATGGTGTAGCGATCATCCTTTTTACTGATGAAAAATTCCTGAATGAACTCTTTATTGGCTCCGCTCTTCAAGAACTTATTCAGCCGTTCCTCTATTTTACCTTCTGTCTTGATGATTTGGTTCCTGATCCGTTTCAGGTCCTTGCTTGCTTCGGAAACGACAGCATTTCCCTTTATGGTGAATTGGATTTCTTCTTCAATGCTCCTGAATTCAGTCATGGAGCGGGCGTAGGAATGCAGTGTCGGTGCAAAGAACTCTTTATCGGTCATGAATTTCTTAATATTCCTGCATCCTCTTAAGAAGTCTGCTATCGCCACTAATTCTGACGGCTCCAAAATCATTCCTTTTTCCAGTTTGTCGATATGGAGGCCAATATGTGAAATGCCCTTTAAGGGAATATGGCTTTCCGCATTCAGTAAGTTCCTTGCCTCCGTGGTCTCGTTCAAACGACTTTTAACGACCTTCAAGGTGCCGCTCGGCTTAAGCCGATCCAATAACGCTTTTCCTAAACCGCTTACGCAATGGTTTTTGACCATTTCCTTGAGTTGGGTATATTGTAATTTTTCATAAGTCATTGTATTCATCTAATGATCCTCCTTGAATGAGTGAGTGATTAAAAAATTCCCGAATCCAAAAAATGCCCGCAATGGTCCCCCTACCTTTACAAATGAACAAGCCATTTGAGTAGAAAGCTCCTGCGGGCATCGGCCTTATCCATGGATAAGTGCCTGAAATCGATAACAAATAGGGCAGCTCGAATAGACCTGCGTACACAAAAAAGCATGATAGGACAAATCCCACCATGCTTTTCGCCGTAACACCTGCATGTTACACGAATTATGGAAAAGGAAGCAGTCTTAAGGTAGGTATTCACAATGCAGAATTGCACTGTGAAAAAAGGCATACTTAATCCACTGACAAATCAGTGATTAAATACCTTATTCAACTAAATTAGTTGATACCTACTCCCGACATAAAACACCACACCTTTTCTTAGATTGGAATTAACATACCATATCAGTAAGAAAGAGTCAATTCGTTTTTTTGCCATTTTCCAAAGTTTGATCTTTTTTATGTGTCACTTTGACCGATAATTTGTGATATGTAGAGTGTTATTTTGCACATTCTAATTAAAAAAACAACTAATTCCTTAAGTATTTTTCCTAATTTTCCTAATTGTCTAAATTTTTAAATATTTTATTGTAATCAAAAAACAACTATGATAAAGTCAAAATGAAGAAAATTCTTCATTTTATTTTTTTTACGAAGAATAAGAAGCACTTAAGCAGAGGAGGATCAATTATGAACGTTTACAATTTTGGCAAACTAATGAATGAGAAACTATTAGCCGAAATACGTGAAAAATTTGCTTTTGTTGACCACGATCCAGACTATGGGGAAAGACTGTTTTTTGATAATTCAGGCGGTTCTTTAAGATTAAGAGAGGCTATTAATATTAAGGAAAAAATTGATTCATTACCTGATTGTCCGGAAAGGTATCATCAAAGAGCAATAGATTTTAATAACATTATGGACAGATGTACTGAAGATGTATTAAATGTGATGTTTGGGGCAAAATCCGATTCCCTAATTACCGATTTAACGGCATCTCAATCAATGTTTAAAATGGTTTCAACTGTTATTGAGAATGTCGAAGGAACCAATGCAGTCACTACTAATATCGAACATCCTTCTGCTTATGACGCAGTAAAATTCTATTGTAAAAAGAACAATAAAGAATTTAGGGTCGCTGAAGCAAATGTTCATACAGGATTTGTTGAGCCTGAATCCATAGCCGAAAAAATTGATAAAAATACTATTTTGTTAAGTGTAATAGCGTCAAGTAATATTTCAGGAAATATTATGGATCTCGAGAAGATTATAAAAGCAGCTAGGGGGAAAAATCCAGAGTTATATATTATTGTCGATGCCGTGCAGCATATGCCACATGGAACTCTGAATGTAAAAAAACTTGGTATAGATGGAGCAAACTTTGCACCATATAAGTTTATGGCAACAAGAGGAATTGGATTTGCCTATATTTCTGATAGACTATCGAAACTTCCACATCAAAAACTATATGCAAAAGATGACAGTGTTTGGGAACTTGGTTCCCCTACTCCCGCTTTATTTGCATCCATGTCGGCAGTTATCGATTATGTATGCTGGTTAGGTTCATATGAAAGTATAGAAGACATGTCTAGAAGAGATTTGTATCTTAAGGGTATGGAAAAAATAGTCTTACATGAAAGAGCACTGCTGCATCGACTACTTGAAGGAAGTGATAAAATTGAAGGATTGAGACACATGGATAAGGTAAAAGTTTTTGCAGATTATCCAGATTTAACGAAAAGAGACCTCATCGTTGCAATTGGAATTGAGGGGAGAGATTATGAGCAACTTAGAAAAGATTATCAGGATAGAGGAGTTACCGTATATGAACGTGTCAATACAAGTGTTTATTCCAAACGTATACTAGAAGCGATCGGCATAACAGGTGCTATAAGAGTTTCACCCTTCCATTGTCATACAGTAGATGATATCGATAAATTTTTATCTGTAACAAAAGAATT
Source organism: Peribacillus sp. SRI_006 (assembly GCF_057586375.1). Taxonomy (NCBI): domain Bacteria; kingdom Bacillati; phylum Bacillota; class Bacilli; order Caryophanales; family Bacillaceae; genus Peribacillus; species Peribacillus sp. SRI_006. The sequence goes on from NZ_JBYCZT010000012.1 coordinate 109,318, forward strand.
ATCTGTCACTAGAGAATTGGCAAATTCATAATTTATGGGGAGGGCTATTAATGAAGAAAAAATTAGGGCTCGGTACAAAAGTTTTTATTGGATTTGTAATCGGTATTATACTAGGTTTAATTTTTAAAGAAAAAATATTAATCGTTAAACCTATTGGAGATATCTTTTTAACACTAATTAAAATGATTGTTGTTCCACTTATATTCTTCTCCATAACTTCTGGGATATTTAGTATTGGTGATGTCCAAAAATTAAAGAGAATCGGAACAAAAACTTTAGTCTATTATATTGGAACGACTTTATTAGCCGGTGGTATAGGTCTTCTAGTTGCACACTTATTTAAACCTGGAAAAGGAATAGATATAGCTAATATAGAAACCTCATCTGAATATGAAGCTTCTGAAATTCCTACTTTTGGAGAAACGATATTAGGTTTATTTCCTTCAAACCCTGTACAGGCTCTTGCAGAAGGGAATCTGATGCAAATTATTATCTTCTCCTTGTTCTTAGGTATCTCCATCGTATTAATCGGAAACAAATCCGAAACTCTTAAGAAGTTTTTTAATGAGGGTACCGAAGTGATGTATAAGATGACAGGTATCATAATGGCATTTTCTCCCATAGGTGTAGCTGCGTTAATGGCTTGTACCATTGGTGAATACGGCTTGAAGATATTTGGACCTTTGGGCAAATTTATTTTAGTTGACTATATAGGCTTGATCTCTGTAATCATTTTGATGTACCTATTTATGTTAAAATTCATAGCTAAATTTCCAATATCTAAGTTTTTTAAATCAATCGGTAAAATTTGGATAGTGACTGCAAGTACAACAAGTAGCTCCGGAACTTTACCCGTTACCATTTCAGTCACCAAAGAAGACTATAAAGTAAAAGAGGAACTAGCACAGTTTACACTTCCTATTGGAGCAACTATGAACATGAATGGTGCCGTTGTGTATTATGCTGCTGCAGTCATATTTGTATCCCAAATATATGGAATTGTAATGCCATTAAGTCAACAATTACTTATTATTTTAATGACCACATTAATTTCCGTTGGATCCCCTGGCATTCCTGGCGGTGGTATTGTTATGACAATAATGTTGCTAACTACATTAGGACTCCCGATGGAAATCGTTGGAATGATCGCTGGTATTTATAGAATAATTGATATGGGGCACACTACCTTAAATGTTACAGGTGACGTAGTAAGCACATTATGCATAGCACGTAGTGAAAATATGTTTGAAGATGAGTATCTTAAACCTACAGAAAAAATTGTTAATAAAACGAATGCATTATAAAATAATAATTTACTAAATTATTCATAGAAAAGGGTTGTAAAAAGTATATTTTTTACAACCCTTTTTTATTAATACATCCCAAACTGACTGATATGTTTATTAATTCTTTCTAACTTTTCTTCACTTTGAATAACTGTTGCCCTACTTACATGTGTACATATTAATTCTGCTAAAAATAATACCGGAGTATATGAATTGAAGAAAGCATTACTATCCACTGAAACTAAAAGTAAAACATCAGCAAAATGTGCTATGGGCGCTGTGGCTTTATCAGTAATTATGACAACCTTTGCATTGGCCTCTTTTGCCATTTTGGCTGCTTCAATGTCTACTTCAGAATATCTTGGAAATGAAAAAATAATGACACAATCATCCTTGCTACATGAAGCTAAGGTATCAAACGGTGTAAATGAATTAGTACTATTAATAACTATATTATCTATAACCTGATTAAGGAATACTCCCATTATCTCCGTTAAACCAGTTCTAGCTCTACTACCTAGAATATAAACTCTTCTAGCATCAATGATATAATTTATTGCCTTGTTAAATTCTGCAGATGAGTTTTTCTCTGAAATAGAGAAAATATTTTGTTCAAGTATTTTTAAATTGTCATTTAATAAATCTGATTGTTTAACTTTATCATAACTCAGCTTTAATCTTACAGAAGGTATGGTAACATCATCAGATATTGCCAAACTTCCTTCATAACACTGCTCTCTTAGATACTTTTGAAAATCACTATATCCAGAGAAGTCCAATTTCTTAGAGAATCGGATAATGGTCGCATTGCTAACATTTAATCTTTTAGCCAATTCTATTGAAGTTACAAGACACGCATCTGTTAAATTATTCAATATATATTCTGCTATTTCTTCTTCTTTTTTTGTTAACTTGGAGTTACTTATAATTGATTTTAAGGACTTTTGTGATGAATCCATCTAATATACCTCCATATTCCTCTATTGGTTATTATATAAGAAAATAGAATTATTTAAAGCATGAAGCATTTGTATCAAAAGCTGTTCCCATGATTAACAACCAACTAAAGCCACTTTAGTCAAACCATTATTTTCCGTAAGTGATTTGTAAAGGTATTCTCACAAAAAAGTTCTTAATTTTTCGTAAGCTATTCTTAAACAATGTACAATCAATTTGAGTATAAAACAAAAAAATCACTTTGACTTCTATTCCTTTAACCCATTGGAATGTGAAGCCCTAGCGAAGCATCCTATGGGTATGCAATGGATTATTCTATTCAAAAAAGAAAAAAATGCAGCCAAGCCCATGGTACTCCCCTTTTCATTGTCTGAATATTTACTTTAAAATCGGGGTATGTTATCCTTATATTGACATAAACTAAAAACAGCCTCATGCACTAACATGAGGCTGACAACTAGCAAGAGTGGTTGGTCACAACTAACTTAATTAATCGTCAGAAGAAGAACCATTGCCATCTTGGGAGGATGAGTGGTTCTTTTTCCGTTTCTTGGCGAACATAGACAGGATAAGACTGGTTGCTACAGCAACAAATATCTCTTTACCCATATCTGTAATCAAGTTCAATAAGAAATGAATCAAGCGGTCACCTCCTTTCCAATCTATCATTAGATGGAAAAGCAAAGCGTGACCTACCACTCTATCCTCAGTTGTTCCTCTATTTTATCATATTTTACCTTTAATGGTAATTATATGAAAGTAAACAAATCCAGCTAACATTTGATGCATTAAGAAAGGGGATTATCCATTGGATAATCCCCTTTTCGGTTTAAGCTTCATCACTCATCATGAGAGGGACTGTTTTCCCTTCGTTCACGTTGATCAATCCATGGTCGGTTATTTTCAGAGCCGGGCTGACAGGAAGCGATAAGGTGCTTAATGACATGATGACATTATAATGTTCGTAGCCTAACGACTTAAGTGCATCTGTCAGGTGCTGAACTTGCTTTGATACGATGTCCATCGGCTCTTCGGAAAGAATCCCTCCTACCGGCAGGGGAATCGTCGATAGGACCTTGCCATCGTGGACGCAGCAGACACCGCCTTGCTTCCTTATTACTTCGTTAGCGGCAATCATCATATCCTGCTTATTATGGCCTATCACCAGAAGATTATGGTTATCATGCGAATAGGTTGTGGCGACAGCTCCACGCTTCAATACATCGCCGGTGATCAGCCCGTGCGCCCGATTACCGTTTTTCCCGTATCGTTCGAATGTGGCGATTAAACCATAAGGGCTTTCTTCCCAGCTTAATTGACCATTCTTCCCTTCGATACGATCATGGGTTTCAGAAGTGAAAGTAGAACCGTTCTGCACGTTTATGATCCGGCACTTGCTGCTTTCAAGACCCTCCGGGATCGTGATGTTAAAATCGTTTTCGGTAAGTTCCGCAAGCTTCACACTTTGATAGAAATGCTCAGGAAATTGTTCTTCCTTCATTTCTTGGACATATGGCCGTGCAGATTCATAAACTAGCTCACCTTTTTTGTATACTTGTTCAATTTCAAATGTTTCCAAGTCCGATAGCAGCAGGAAGTCTGCTGTTTTCCCAGGTGCAATGGCGCCGCGGTCATGCATCCGCATCCGCTGTGCAGGTGTATAGGTGCATGCATAAATGGCTTTTTCCGGAGTCATCCCCATTTGAACGGCTTTCTTTAAAAGGACGTTCAGATGTCCTCTGTTTTGGAAAGAGTCGGTCATGACATCATCGGTGACAAAGCAGAAATGTTCATCCACCTGATTTTCCTTCAAGTAATCTATCACTTCTTCAGTCATTGATTTCTCTTGAATCTCAATGAACATGCCGGCAGCGATCCTCGCATCCATCCCTTCCACGGTCTGGTGTGTATGATCTGAATTCACTCCGGCATTAATAATCTTTTGCAAGTCCAAGTCGAGCAGCTTTGGAACGTGCCCTTCTATGATCAGATCTGGATAACGGGAACGGATATGGGACAAGATCTTATTCGTTTTGCAATCCGGGTCGGTTATGACCTCATAGTAATTCATGATCTCGCCGAGACATATAATGTCCTCGGTTTGCATCAATTCGTCTATATCATCTATTTCGATCGAACCGCCTGTTGTTTCCATCGATGTGGCTGGAACGGAACTCGGGATGGCATAAAACATATCCGCTACGCAATCTTGACTTGCTTTGATCATTTCCTTCACACCGGAAATGCCGAAAACATTGGCCATTTCATGCGGTTCCGGCACGATTGTCGTCACGCCATTTTTGATTAGCCCGTAGGAAAAAGTCGCAGGCGTCACCATCGTACTTTCAATGTGGAGATGGATATCGATCAGACCTGGAACCATATACTTCCCTTGTCCATCGACGATTCGATCCGGCTCGAAGGCATCCAATTCACGTTCTCCAATATAATAGAACTTTCCATCCTTGATGGCTGCATTCCCTTTAATGAATCTTTTAAAATAGCTGTTAAACACGTTGATATCCCTTATAAGCATATCCATTCGCATAACTTACCCTCCTAAGCTAGTCAACAAGCACCATCTGGTTTCTCGGAATTTCAAGGATGATTTCCTGACCCGTCCGGTAGGATTCCGCCATTTCCTTGTTCACAGTGAAATCCCCTATTGGAGTTTCAACGACATATTGGTAGCTTCTTCCAAGATACGTACTTACCTTGACCCGGCCAGGTAAACTATTTTCCTGAACAGCTCCTGTGTTATCTTTTTCTCTGATCAACAGATCGTCCGGCCTGATGGCGCCTATTTTCCCCGTTGAATTGCTCATCTGCGGATCCTTGTGCAGCACAAATGAGTATCCAGATTTGTTCAGTTCGATTTTACCGTCATGATCTGTCCGCTTATCGAAGTCAATGAAGTTCTTGAAGCCGATGAAGTCCGCGACAAATTTGGTTTCAGGATATTTGTAAATGGTCGCAGGGTCACTAAGCTGTTCGATGATCCCTTTATTCATGATCGCCACCTGGTCGGATATCGAAAAGCATTCTTCCTGGTCATGGGAAACATATACCGTTGTAATCCCCAGCTCTTGTTGGATACGGCGAATCTCGACTCTCATATTCACCCTTAAGTTGGCATCAAGATTACTCAATGGCTCGTCAAATAAGAGGATGTCCGGCTCAATCACCAGCGCCCTGGCAATCGCGACCCGCTGCTTTTGCCCTCCGGAAAGCTCTTGGGGATATCGTTTTTCAAAACCTTTTAAATTAACGATTTCGAGTACATTCATTACTTTTTTTTCGATTTCACTTTTTGAATTCTTTCTCAGACGGAGACCGAATGCAATATTATCGAATATCGACAAATGCGGAAATAATGCATAGTTTTGGAACACAAAGCCAAAATTCCGCTTGTTGACGGGCACTTTCGTATAGTCCTTTTCCTTGAATAAAAACTTCCCTTCATTCGCCTGTAAAAACCCGGCAATTAAACGCAGTGTCGTCGTTTTCCCACAGCCGCTCGGGCCAAGAAGGGATACCAGTTTCCCTTTTTCAATCTCAAGATTGAAATCCTTTAATATATTCTGTTTGTTATAGGCTACAGATATATCTTGTAAAGTGAATAAAGCCACCCATCATTACCTCCTTTATCGTTTTGTGAAATAAGACAATCCCATGAGCCGTTCCACTATAAACATGAAGAAAGCGGTTATGAACATGAGCAATACGGAAATGGCCGAAATGGTGGGATCGAAGTAGTTCTCCACATACGTCAGCATCTGAATCGGAAACGTACTTACCCCAGGGCCTGTCATATAAACTGAAATGTCTACATTATTGAAGGATTCCAAGAAGGCGATCATGACTGCCGCCAGAATTCCTGATTTTATATTCGGGAGGACGACTGTAAAGAATGTGCCCAATTTACTCGCTCCGAGACTCTCGGCCGCTTCTTCAATGGAAAAGTCAAAGTTTGATAAGCTTGAAGAAATCACACGGATGATGAAAGGCAGCATGATAACAGTATGTCCCACAAACAGGGCCGCATATATCGGAAGCTGATAAGTCCCCACAATGTAACGTAAAAACGCAAAGCCCAGCACAATTCCCGGTATTAATATCGGAGAAACGAAAAAGGCATTTATCACGCTTTTCCCTTTGAAATCAAATCGGCTTAATGCATAGGCAGCCGGCACTCCCAGTAACAGTGCCAAAAGGTTGCCACCCAGTGAAACAAGGATGGACGTTTTAAAAGCGACCAAAAACATGTCCACATTAAAAATATTTTCGTACCATCTGAAAGAAAACTCTTCTGGCGGGAACTTCAAAATATTTCCGCCTTCAAATGACGTAACGGATATGATAAGCAAAGGCCCTAGTAAAAAAAGGAACACCAGGAATGTAAACAGGGCCAATCCTCGATTTTTTTCCTGCATACACCTCTACCCCTTTGGATTTAATTTTTTTGCCAAACCATTCATGATCGATATGATAAGGACGGTCACGGCAATCATTATCGTAGCGACTATCGATGCCACTTGCCATTCGTTCAATGTAATCGCGTTTTGATAAAGAAAGGTCGAAATGACCCGCTGTTTCCCGCCTAATAAAGCAGGCGTAGTATAAGCCGTGAAGCTTCCTACGAAAACAAGGATGCTGCCAATGACCAAACCTGGAACCGAAAGCGGAATGATCACTTTTGAGAATACGGCCAACCTTGATGCTCCAAGGCTCTCCGCCGCTTTTAATAAGTCCGTCTCGATGTTCTCCATCACACCCACCAGCGTCACGATGATCAATGGCAGGAATAAATGGACCAATCCGATGATGATGGCAGTGGGCGTGTACAATATATCAAGCGGCTTCTCAATCAAGCCCATGCCCATCAGCAATTTATTCACCACACCGTTTTTACCGATGATCACCATCCAGCTGAATGAGCGGACAATAGGGCTTGTTAATAGCGGGAAGATCGTCAGCAAAAGCATGATGGCTTTTTTTCGTTGTTTCAGTTTTGAAATATAATAAGCTGCTGGAAATCCCAATAGAATACAAATGATTGTCGTGAACAGACTCACCCTAAGTGTCGTCAGCAGAATTTCAATAAAGTATCGGTCTTGGAAAAAGTCGAGATATCCTTGTATGGAAAAACCGCCGCCTTCATGAAAAAAGGTCGTGCCAATCGTCATTAGGATCGGAATGATCATGAAAATCGTTAAAAATAGAACGCCTGGTAACAGCAACAGGTATAGATAGCGTTTCTTCACCTCGGAACCCCCTGTTCGTATTATTTATGAATTGATTATGCGAATGAACAGGTCGAAAAACGCTTCCGCATCGACGTCCAGACAAACTTGTGCATTCGGCTGCTTCATCAGCCTATTTTGAAAGTCGCAAACCATCTGTCCGTCACAAAGCTCGCTTTTTGTTTCAACATCCACATAATATTCTTCTCTGGTGACAAGATCTTCTTGCAACGCAATGGCTACAGCTAATGGATCATGCATCGCACATGCCCATATGCCGTTACGTTCAAAATACCTTTTCCGGTAATCTGATGTACTTTGCCTTATATAGTCAGCAAGTTCATGATTTTGAATCAATTGGATATGCTCTTCACCCAATAGAACCTTTCTCGTGACATCAAGACCAACTTGCGTGATGGATGCGAATCCCGCCTGTAATACGATTTTGGCTGCTTCAGGATCGACATACGTGTTATATTCAGAGGTCGGCGTGACATTGCCAACCCCTTTGATCACTCCGCCCATGAAAATGACTTCTTTAACGAGCTTGGTGATTTGCGGACATTTTTTCACCGCCAATGCCAAATTCGTAAGAGGTCCCGTCATGACAAGCGTCACTTCACCAGGAAAATTCAAAATGGAATTGATGATGAAATCAGAAGCAAATCCATCATCAGGCCGCTTTTTGACTGGCACATCCTTCAAGGCTCCGCCAATCCCGTCTTCGCCATGGATCCGGTGTTCAAAAAAGGGGCTCCTGATAATCGGGCTATCTGCCCCCTTTATGACTGAAATGTCCTGTTCATTCAATAAATCCAATATTTTGCATGTATTCAATGTGGCCGTATCAAGGGATACATTCCCGTTCACCGTTGTGACCGCCAATATGTCGAATTGACGGCTTTTAACAGCAAGAATGATCCCGATCGCATCATCTATTCCAGTATCCACATCAAGAATCATTTTTTTCTTCATCAAGCACACCTCGTTTCTTTCTTAGTGTGTAAGCTCACGATTCCAGCGATCGATCCATTGTTTCGAGTTTTCATTAACAAACTTCATGTCCAATACACGCAAGCTGTCAATGACGTCATCTCCATAGGTTAAGCCTTTCGCTTCCGTTTCAGAGAGTTTGACTTCCATATTGACTGGAGAATCCACTTTCGCTTTCGCTGATTTTTCCTGAACTTCCTTGCTTAAGATGTAATTCATGAATTCGCCGGCCAATTCTTTTTGATCGCTGGCTTTAACAATATTCACCGTATTCATCACTGCGTAGCCGCCTTCTTGAGGGGAAATGAACTTAGCATTGGGAACGGCTTCCTGTAAATCGCCAAAATACATTTCCATGATCGGGCCTGCAGCGATTTCCCCTTGCGAGAACATGTTGACGAACTCTGATGTTTGCCCATATTCCTTCACCGCATTCGGCATGATCTTTTTCATTTGATTGAACGCTTTATCCTCATTGAACTCTTCACTTCCGCTAGCTTTTGAAGCGGCATCCAAAAACATCGGTCCAGTTGTCGAAGTGATGGATGGGATCGTGATCTTCCCTGCCATATCCTTGCTCCAAAGATCTTTCCAAGAGGTGATCGGTTTACTCAATTCATCGGGATTATAGGCAATCCCAAATTGCGCAATGGTATAGGCTGGTCCATACTCAGCACCATTCGGCGCTTTTGCTTTGTCGTAGATATGATCAATATTCGGAATTTTGCTATGGTCAACTTTCTCAAATAACCCTTCATCGATGCCCTGCTGTGCATAGTAGTCGGATAAATAGATAACATCCACATCGCTATTCGCTTGGCGCACTTTGTTCAATCGATCTGCATTATTTCCTGAATCAACGACAATCTCGACATTATGCTTCTTTTCAAATGGCTCATAGATTTCAGGACGGAAGAAATCATCGGCGAATCCCCAAGTGGAAACGACCAATTTAGCTGGTTTTTCCTTTCCGTTGTCCTTTGAAGAGCATGCAGCTAAAACTAATGTGAACAGTGATAACATCATCAATATTTTTTTCATCATCCAAACCTCCAAGTTCATATTGTTTAAAATTTCCTTTTTACTGATTTACATGTAAAAAAAGACAATCTTAAATAGAATTGAAATTCTACCCAAGATTGTCTTTTCTTTGTAAACAAAGATAAAACTTATCATTTGGTTCTCTAGTGGCGTCCCCTCCAGATAAATCCGAAGGGAAATCCACTTATATGATTAAATAATTTTTTCCTTCAATACTATATTGGTGAATGCCAGCTGCGTCGCTGAGTCATAATCCCTCAGGACAGCTTCGATATCCCAATTCGTTTGCGTTTCCAGCTTTTGTTTCAGTTTCTTTTTATAAAGCAGGGACATATGGAAGTCTACCTCCTGCTTCAGGCTGGGAACTTCCCCTTCTAAAGCTTCAGAGCGCGGGGCACGTCGATGTTTGGCCTGAAATGTAATCACATTCTGCTCAACAGTAACCTTCAGCAGCGTCGTACCAAAGCCGAACAATTCCTTCGATACCTCATTATACATATGAGAAAGCAATTTCTTCGTTTCGTTAGCGTTTATCGGTAAGATGACTATCACCTGCCAAACTATCGTTTGAGGTAATTATATATACTTTTTTTTGATTGCACAAGATAATATTCGGATTTTGGATAAAAAAAATGTTTTTTCTTATTAAATAGTACGTTTACTCACCAATACACGAATTATAAAAATAAGCAATAAAGATTTCAATATATTCATATAACTTTTTATCCAATCCAGCACCTTCTATTATTGAAAACTTTTTCAGAGAAATAGGCACAAGATTGAAAACAGTTGATATAACCTTACATCGCATTGAAAACGCTCTCAAAGGGATTTAATATAGCTAGTATAGAGCGATAAAAAATAAAGAGTATCAAAGGCTCGTTAAATGAGGGAGGAATATTTATGAAGAAAGCATTCGAGAAAGCGCAACAATTCGGTAAATCTTTTATGCTCCCGATTGCCGTTTTGCCAGCGGCCGGTTTATTACTGGGAATTGGCGGTGCTCTTTCCAATCCAAATACAGTTGAGGCTTATCCATTTTTAGACTTTGCTTGGCTGCAGGCCATTTTCACGATCATGAGTTCTGCAGGAAGCATCGTATTCGGCAACTTGCCGGTTATTTTTGCCGTAGGTGTTGCAGTAGGCCTGGCACGTTCGGATAAAGGGACCGCTGCATTGGCAGCCATGATCGGCTATTTCGTCATGAACAGTTCAATCAATGCACTGCTTCAAATAACCGGGGAACTTGCCAAAGAGAATTTGGCAGGTGCCGGACAAGGAATGGCCGTCGGGATCCAAACACTGGAGACCGGTGTGTTCGGCGGTATCGTAGTTGGGATCGTTGCCGCACTTTTGCACAATAAATATAATAAAATTCAGCTTCCGCAAGTGTTAGGATTTTTCGGGGGTTCCCGTTTCATTCCCATCATCGTTTCCTTCGCATCCATCTTGGTTGGAGCCGTGCTTTTTATCGTATGGCCTTATTTCCAACTTTTCATAAACCAATTAGGTGCGCTGGTAACGAGCACAGGTACGATCGGGACTTTCTTTTACGGATTCATATTACGGATGCTCGGGCCGTTAGGGCTGCACCATATTTTCTACCTTCCCTTCTGGCAGACAGCTTTAGGCGGAACGATGGAAATTAAAGGGCAGCTTGTCAGCGGGACCCAGAACATCTTCTTTGCACAATTGGCCGACCCAACTACCGTCAAGTATTATGAGGGTGTTTCCCGGTTCATGTCGGGACGGTTCATCACGATGATGTTTGGTCTGCCTGGCGCGGCATTGGCCATTTACCATTGCGCTAAACCTAAAAATAAGAAAGTCGTGGCCGGTTTGCTGCTTTCAGCTGCCTTGACCTCTTTCTTAACAGGCATCACCGAACCGCTTGAATTCAGTTTCTTATTTGTCGCACCGATCCTTTATGTTTTTCATGCCTTGTTTGACGGACTTGCCTTCATGATGGCAGATATATTCAATATCACGATCGGTCAAACCTTTTCTGGAGGATTCATTGATTTTACTTTATTCGGGATACTCCAGGGCATCGGTAAAACAAACTGGATTTATGTACTTTTCGTCGGAATTCCGTGGTTTTTCCTATACTACTTCACTTTTAAATTCTTGATCAGGAAGAAGAATTTGAAAGTGGTTGGCCGTGAAGATGATGAACAGGCCGCTGTTACACAAGTAACGGCATCAGAGAGAACCCAGACCATCGTTAACGGATTGGGCGGACAGGAAAATATCGAGATCGTCGATTGCTGTGCAACCCGTCTCCGTGTCACGGTAAAGGATGAAACATTGGTGAAAGAAGACGTCATAAAACAAACCGGTTCAAAAGGTGTCGTAAAAAAAGGAAACGGCATTCAAATAGTTTACGGTCCCCAAGTGACGATCATCAAAAATGAAGTGGAAGAATTCTTGGGACATTGAGAATATAGACAACGATAAGGACGTGTTAAACATGCAACAGGTGCTGGATAAAATTCACAAGGGCTTAATTGTATCATGTCAAGCATTGGAGAATGAGCCGCTGCACAGCTCTTTTATTATGGGACGCATGGCCATTGCTGCCAAAGAAGGCGGTGCGAAGTGCATTCGCGCAAACTCTGTAGCTGACATAATGGAAATCAAGAAAAATGTGGACCTTCCAGTCATAGGGATCATTAAACAGGTGTATGGACAAAACGATGTCTATATCACTCCCACCATGGCCGAAATCGATGCATTGATGGAAACCAAAGCGGAAATCATTGCGACGGATGCTACAGCCCGGGTAAGGCCGGACGGTAAAACGCTAAAGCAGTTTTATGGTGAAATAAGGGCAAAATATCCGGATATCCTGCTAATGGCGGATGTATCCACCATTGAGGAAGCCAAATACGCTGACGATTTAGGATTCGATATTGTGGCGCCCACTTTATACGGCTATACGAACGAAACTCTCGGAGAGAAAATATATCAGGATGACTATGCTGTGCTCAAAGAGATTGTAAAAGCAGTGAAAAAAGCGAAAGTGATCGCGGAAGGAAATGTCATCACACCAGAAATCGCCCGCTCTGTATTGGATATGAACGTCCATGCAGTAGTGGTGGGCGGTGCCATTACCAGGCCGCAGCAAATCACCAAAAGATTCGTGGACGCTATCCAAGAATAGAAAATGACACATGGTAATGAAAAGACCCAGACTGGTAACAACAGTTTGGGTCTTTTCTTTTTCATATTCCTGTTTCCGTTCCTCCGGTTATTGACGTCCCTGCTGGATACATTAAACTATAAATACAGATAAGAAATCCGAAATGGGTGATCAAATGGAATACCTAGCAGAAAACCTCATATACGGCATAGAGTGCAGCATGGACAAGTTCACCAAAACAGAGGAAGAATTGGCCCATTATATTCTGCAGCGCCCTGAAGAAGTAAGTCAGTTAACGATCAGTCAAATAGCTAAAAAGCTCCATATTTCACCTGCAACCATTACGCGTTTCTGCCAGAAATTAGCCTTTTCTGGGTTTAATGAGTTCAGGCATGAGTTAAAAAGGTTCGTCGATCTCCGAAATACGCCGAAAAACATGAAGAACATCAAGCAGGTGGATTATTTCGCTAAATTGTATCAAGATCACTTAGGTATCATTGATAATACCTTTCATATAACGACATATGACAATATCCAAAAAGCTGTCTCTTTCCTTACAAAGGCAAATAAGATTCATGTATATGGAATAGGGAGTTCCGGTATAGCGGCCCAGGAGTTCAAGTCCAAGTTCTTTCGTATCGGCTTAACTGTCGAAGCCATTACAGACCCCCATCAGTCCATGATGGATGCAGCTTTAAGTAACGAGAATAGTGTTGTCATCGGCATTTCCATTTCCGGAACGACGAAAGAAGTGATTTCTGCAGTTAAAATCGCAAAGAAGCAAGGCGCATGCATCTTGGTCTTTACTGGAGATAAGAATTCCGCACTCTCCCAGCTTGGCGACCTAACACTATTGGTCACAAGCAAAAACAGCATGCATATGGGACAAAACATCTCTCCATTGCTTCCGCTCCTTTTGCTTTTTGATTTATTATATACAGAGTTGGTAGCTAAAGATTATAAAAACCGGATAAGCATCAGGGAAAAGACTTTAAAGGTATTAACCGAGACCGACTGACTTTCGGCATCTGAAAGTTATCAGTTTGCTTGCTTAGCTGAACCTTGTGCAATAGTCCTTGTCGTTATTCTTCATAAAAAAACTGCATCTCCAATTGGGGTGCAGTTCACTTTTATTCCTTTTAAACTAAATTCCTTATTACTGGCATGGAACGTTCTTGGAGGCTCTCGGAAAGAAGACTATACGCCACTACTTTATTCTTGTACTGTTTGACTACGTCCACATGGTCGTTGTACATGTACACATATAATCTAACATCGTTTTTCCCTCTTTTTACATCCATTATAATGGGAGTCCCGCTGTTCTCTGGATGTAAAAACAATTTCTCGTTCCCGGGAAATATATGATTTTTTTTCAAAAACTTAGCTTCGTTAAAATAATGAAGCACTTGAACTTTATCTTCACCTTCCAAACGCTTTCCATCAAAGGTCACGATTGCATCCGCGTCACTAATTTCAGAATGTATTTTAAATTTACTCATAATCCAATTCACGGCATCGGTTGGAAGACACGTAACTAATAATTTAAGCAAACTTAAGATAATTGTCAAAATCAATACTGGCCATGTCATATCTGATCATCTCCGCTACTCTATTATTTAATGATTCATCTATATTTTTTTCATCCATAATTATGTCGAAAGGATTGTTCACTCAGCTTACAAAGGTATTGTTTCCAGGTATCGATCAGATTCTTTTCGTTCATATTTTCGACACATTTGTGAACAAATTCACATTTCCATTCATTTTGATAGGCTATTATATAATCATTCACGGTATCTTAGGCTGATTTTATTACGAAGTAGATGATGCCCACAGTTAATATTAGGGCGAGACCGATATAAATATAACTAAGGTTCAATAAATTCCCTCTCGTTGCTGCAGAATAATCACTATCACTTTTCCCCGTTAATGAAAGGGTGCCGACCAGGGCAACTAAACAAATGACCACCACTGCTATTACACTTACCGTCATGAATCAACGCCTCCCAATATTATTTTCTATTTCCTTGAACCATTTAAAATCCTTCCGCTTCTCATCCTATTTCGCAGTGTAACTACATAAAGATCGCACCTAATTTGCATGTCAAAATGACAGGTAGATCGCTCTTTGTGTTTACTGAGTAAATATATTAGTAAAACCCTTCCCCTCTATAATAAAAGAACAACCATTTTTAGGACCATCCAATTCAGTAAAATTTCCACCATCCACTTGTTGATTTCCACTCCAGGCACTCGCTTTCCGCGGGCGGGCGGGAGCCTCCTCGGCGCGCCTGCGGGGTCTCCCTTCGACGCGCTTTTCCCACAGGAGTCTCGTACCTTCCGTTCCCATCAACTTTGTTTTAACATTCAGATGAAACCTTTTTTGTCGACAACAGGAATATGCCATGATGCACCTTACAACTGTAGATAAATTCGATAATAATGGCGTTGCCTACCCTTTTTATATGGCTTGTACAAAGTAGATATTGATTTCCACTCCAGGCACTCGCTTTCCGCGGGCGGGCGGGAGCCTCCTCGGCGCGCCTGCGGGGTCTCCCATGCCACGCTTTTCCCGCAGGAGTCTCGTACCTTCCGTTCCAATCAACTTTGTTTAACATTTAGATGAAACCTTCTTTGTCGACAACAGGAATATGCCATGATGCACCTTACATACTGTATAAATTCGATAATACTGGCGTTGCTTACAGTTTTTTATGGCTTGTACAAAGTAGATGTTGATTTCCACTTCAGGCACTTGCTTTCCGCGGGCGGTCCGCCCTCGGCGCTCGCCTGCGGGGTCTCCTATGCCACGCTTTTCCCGCAGGAGTCTCGTACCTTCCGTTCCAATCAACTTTGTGTTTTAAAATAAGAAACTGTTGGCTCGTCTTATTCCAAACACTCTTTAAGACTAGCTTATCCTTCATGTTTTTCTCCTGTACTCCTTAATGGATGGAAGAAATTTGCGACACTCCTGCCGAATTACTGGCTTGCCGAGACCCCACAGACGCTTGCGTCGAGGAGGCTTGGCAGACAGTCGGCGGAAAGGGAGCGGATTTCTGAAATCAACGGAAATTTTTTAATAAAAAAAACTGCAGGCAAACTTGAGTTTTCATCAAGTTTGTCTACAATCTGGAATCATATGATTATAAACTTTTTACCGCCTCTGCAAACCTTTTGATGCCTTCGTGAATGGAATCCTCATTTTCCCTTCCAAATGTAAAGCGTACGTATTCCTTATTTGTACCTAGCGTTGAACCCGGAACATATATGACTCCTCTTTTGATGGATTCCTCCAGTAACTCTATTTCGTTCAATGGCACTTTCAGCTTACACCACAAATGAATTCCGCCATTTGGCGAATGATAATCTACTTCCTTTTGCAGGAATTGTTGAAGACTCGAAACCATTGCATCCCTTCTTTTTTCCAGTTGCCCCCTTAAGCCGGCAAGATGGGCAGGAAAATAATCTGAATCCAAAAAATCATTCGCTATCCATTGAGTGAATGAGCCATGACCGAAGTCAACCTGCTGCTTAGCATCCGATAGTCTATCTATGACTGACTTCGGTCCAATTATCCACCCAATTCTTAAACCGGAAGCAACAATTTTTGACAAAGAGCTTATGTATAAAACATTTCCGTTGTTGTCCATCGATTTAAGAGTGGAAATTTCTTCCCCGGCAAAGGACGTTAAACTATAAGGATCGTCTTCTATGACCGGTATTCCATATTCGGATGAAAGCTCAAGAATCCTTTTACGGCGGTTGATATGAAGGACAGTTCCTGTAGGGTTTTGAAATATAGGGTTCAAAAAAATCATCCTGATCCGATGTTTTTTATGGAGTTCCAGTAAATCCTCTGGGTTGATGCCATCTTTATCAACCGGCAAAGGAAAGGTTCTTAGCCCCGCGGATTGAAAGATGGGAAGGTTGTAACTATATGATGGGTCTTCCAATACAACGGCATCCCCTGGCTTTAACAAGCATTGGACAACCAGATGCAGGGCTTGCTGTGCACCAGAAGTAATGAGTATAGAAGATGGATCCGTGTCAATTCTCCTATACTGTTTAACATGATTGGCTATCGTTTCCCTTAAAATCGCATTGCCTTGAGGGTGATCATAACCTAAGCTGCCAATGAAGGATCTATTGGAAATGATCTCACGTAAGGATTGGACTGGAAATAAGTCTTCTGAAAGCTCCCCGCTAGCTAAGTTAATAAGGTTATGCCCTTCCGTCTCTTTACGTATTTTTTGGGTTACTGGCATATTGGGCAAAAAAGAACCCGCTTCGATATATCTATTCCAGCTAGGGATACGTTTTCGGGTAATTCCCCAGATATCTTTGCTGATCATCGTTCCGCTTCCTTTTTTTCGTTCAACCAGCCCATTTGCTTCCAATTCATCATAAGCCGCAACAACTGTGCTTCTGTTAACTCCCAGTTCACTTGCCAGGAAGCGTTCAGACGGTAACGGCTTATCCAATAGGAACGTTCCATCAGCTATGCCACTCTCGATGTAAGCGGCTATTTGTTTATATAAAGGCTTCTTGGATTTTCTGTCCGTTTTCCATTCCATAAGCTACATCCTTTAAAATGTTTAGTTAAAAGCGTACTGCATTAATACTTTATCTACTTATTCATTCAGTATAATCTTCAGCAGAGATTATTGCACTCTGCCATACTGCAATATAAAAATGAAGGCCTCCATTCCTTAAATGAAATGGAGGTTTTCGTTTCATCTTCTTCAACTATGCAGACTCCCCTTCAGCCAAGGGCGATTCAGAAAGTGTCCGATAGGGATTTGAATCAGGCTCGTTTTCCTTTGCGGACCGTCTATCTTATAAAGCTCATCACACATATTCACATCAAAGCCGAGCAGCGGGTGCCCATTCATTCCAAGGGCTGACGATGCCAGCAGTAATTTCTGAACGAGCATCCCCGCCTCCATTTGCTGGATGCGGTATCCTCTATATCCAAGTTGCGTTTTGGAATGGTCCCGCTCACCAACTACATGCATGCAGATCGGCACTTGCTGAAAGTTCATGATATCGAGGGACATTCCGTATTGCAATAGGAGCCGATGATCTCCTGGTTGTATCTGCCGTAATGAATGTGTGGTGTTGTCATAATGGTAGGCACCATCTTGTATGTCTTCCACATTATATAAACAAGCATAGAGGGAAACGCGATTTCCATTGTTCCCGTTTGTACCATCCAAGTCATTTCGATAGGAGAACGAAGCGGTTGCCTCCTGCAGGAGAGCGGCCAGTTGCGATTGACTGACTTTCCCGAGTACAAAGTCCATTTCAGGTGAAAATCTCTTCCGGCAAACTGATGCCAAGTCATAGGACAACCGTTTCACGATAGGAAGGGCTACAATTTCCCCTTCTGATTCCGTCCCATTCTTTGGATGGATCCGCCGGAATGATTGGGTGGATTCGATCATGGATGCTTCATTCATTTTGGTCAGCATCGGAAATTCCTTGATCCTTTGCGACCGAACATAGTGCTCAGGTTGAATTCCCTTCAATTCCAGCAATAATTCCGTCGAAGTGACAGGTCGGTCCATACTCCTTTCTTCCCTAAATCTCCAAGAAGGCTCTGATGATAAGGGGATCGCCACATACGTGCTCTCTTCGTCCTCCGAAAGCCCGAGCAGATGATTGATGGCCCGATCAAGGAATTGGAAGCACACCCCGGCAGCGATTCCAAAGCGTTTCGCCACTTCGAGCAACTGTCCAAGAAGCACCCCTGCATCAAGACCTTGCAGACGGTATGAAAAGTTATTATATTTGTAGAAGTTTTTCCAAAACATCGTCGATACGAAAACCGTGCCAAAGCAAGCGGACATATCAATGGTTCCACCAAGAGCCTTTGTTACATATGAATCGAAATTCCCTTCCCGCAGCAAAACCAGTCGGTGGTGTGCCGCATCATAATGGTATACGCCAGCAGGTAATCCCTCGATCTTCAAGTATACGTACAATTCGCTTGGATACAAAGCTCCCCCTGATGGCGGAAAACGCCGGAATGACTGCATGAGGTCCTCAGATTCCGAGGATCTCGGTACCTGACTGATTTGGGTTAGGCCATAGGCATACCAGAGGAAATGACCGATTCCTTCGAAGTCCTGCTTTGAAGGCCCGCTCTCCCCCTCGAGCGTCAGCGGCACCTCCAGTGATAGCGGAAAAACAGGCAAGTCACGGTAAAGCTTATACGTTAGCGGTGCATCATCCCAATCCACTTCCCAATCCGGCGGACTTGCCTTTTCGATATCAAAATGTAAATTGTGCAAAAATGCCTCTAGACTCATCCTCCAACCTCCTACGTCACCGCTTATGGAAAAGGATGCGGATGCGGATTGAGCTGTTCGAAATCAAGCGGCCGTTCAGCATATCCAAGTTCCATCGGAACCCTCAGTATTCTCTCAAGCCCCGTTATGCGGGTAAGATGATGGCCGAATGTCATCGGCAGCATCCCCGGGATCAGGACTTTCACGCAATGTAATCCATTCCGTGCAATCTCCGGTGTCGTCTGATCCACCACAATCACCTCGAGTTGCAATCGGCGAAACTGCTGAAGGATTTCCTGCAAATCTTCCGTCAAGTCCGGATGGTTCACCTTTTCCCCATATTCTTCAGCGAAGGTTCTCATCGGGCGGTCATCATCCAGCAGAAACTGCAGTCGCTCTTCGGCTAGCGGTAAACCGTACAGCATGCCATGATCATCCATTTTCCGTACCAGTGAGGAATCCTGCAGCATTTTCTCAACCTCATCCCGGTTCTCTTCCAATTTATCGTCAAGTGTCAGCATCATGCCGGCCATCTCGAAGACTGCGCTTTTCACAGCCCGGACCGGGTCGAGATGGGCCCCTGCCGCACAGATGATATTCAATCCTTTTTGTTTCCTGTTTTTCGCCAGCGCCCATACGCTCGGTATACCATGTTCCATTGTCGCATTAAACAAATGGATGTCATATCCCGCTGCCGCCCTCGCCCTGTCAATCATCAGCTCAAGTTCTTTGTCATTTGCAGAATAAGGGTCAAGGCGTGTGAGTGGCAGCTGCGCATACCAGGTCAGAAGGAACGAATCACGTTCGACCACTTCCATGATGCCGTAGAAAATGGCCTCCTCCAAACTTCCCCCTAAAGCACAGCCATTGGAAGTTTCATAGACAAATCCATGACCGCAGCCCAAGCTGTAATAGGAAAGTAATTCCGGGACCAAGATCGGCCTCTCTTGCAAGAATGAGTGGCCCCATACCCAATCTATCGAGCGGTCGGGATTAAACGGTTGAAACGGGAAATCATGCTGTGCGTAATTTTCCTTCGAGTGCACCCCGATCCTGGTGGGGTCGAGCGCAGAATCTTTCAGGTTGTTGTAGCTGTCATGTATGACTGTCCGTTTACCTCGGGGCTCCATTCCGCAATACCTTTCCAATCCCTCCAATATGGCCGTCATCTCACTGACCGCATATGAGAGAGTCCGGCCAGCCGCCCCCTCATCGCCTATGAATAAAGGCAAATTAACACTTACATCGGCAAATGGCGGCACAAGGTCTATCATTTTATTATTCAGAAATCCTGTGCGGTGGTCCAAGTAATCCTTGGCCAGCACTTCATTCAGCTCATCCATTGAACGGGTTCGGTAACTGTCGGGACTGATTTTCGGACTTGGCTGCAACGAAATTCTTGCACGCTCTTTCGAGTCATCAGGTAATGTTGAGCAAACCGGACACAATGGATCTGGTAAAAAGGAATGCCAAGAACCATTCAGCGTTTTCAGGCTGATTAAAGATACATGCCCTTCCGAACGGACGCGCTCTCCTTTCATCACCTTCCTTACCTCTGCACAAATCAAGTGGGCCATCTGTAAAAGGCCAGTGCGGGATGCCGCCGGATCACGCTCCATCCCCCCATTTTCCTCCAGCTGCTGGCGGATTCCCCACATTTCTTTTCGATCACGCCCGGCCATGAGATGCCTTTGGTCCGCACACTGTGAGCAGCCAGGAACACCAGGGTGCACCAACGGCCCTACCACTCCCTCTCCAAATGATACGAACCCCCGCAGCCATGGAATGCCCGCTTGCCTTATCACCTCTTCCGCCTTTACATGGACAGCGGGATTCCAAGCATCTTGCAGCAGAAGGACCATCGCCGTGGTTTGCGGGATTCCTGCCTCGAAATCGGTTTGGCGATTCACCTGATATTGGCCGGACAGGTCCCCATGAACATGGTCGGCCAACACTCCTTCCCCGACAACCAATACGTCAGTTTTCACCCTGATTCCTCCTCTCGCAAAAACACCCCGAACACACCTGCCATTTCTTCCTTCAAGAAAGGTTCCAGATCCATTTCGAAAACGTGAATTCGCTTACTGTTCTTCTTCAAAACTTGAATGGCGGACTGTACCAGTTCGGAATTCCCTTTCACCCCGCATGAAGGAATCACAAGATCCACCTTTTCTTCTTCAAGAACAGGTGATGCCACTAAACCTGGAGCTGTTAAGCAAACGGTCTGGTTTTGGACTTTCATGACGGCCTTTTGCAATGCGTTCCGTAATGCGATCGTTACATTCAAACCGACAGCGCCGGACCAGCCATCGCTCGTTCCTGCCCAAACTACCGGGAAGCCTGACACTCCCTCACCCAAGGCGATGATCGGATCTCCCTGTAGCCGGGTCAACGCTTGTAGATAATACCTGCAGCGCTCATCTTCCACTTGAGCCAATTGCACCGTCACAAGTTTCTCTTGGTTGAATCGCTCATTTAAAAACTCTGTATCCAAACTGCTTTGCAGTCCACGGCAGACACATTCAGCAAATGTTTCCCCTGCTCCGACACCGATCGATTCCTTTATTTCATCTGTTCCCTGAACCGGAGGAAGAGTCGCAACGAGCTGGCTGAGCGTTCTGGATGCATATGCTTCAACTCCTGCAAGACCGGTTTCCCTCCTCGCTTCCTCATGCGTCAGATCTGAACGGATGATTTCGGGCAGGAGTCCGGCCGGACCGGATGATAGCGGATCCACGACCTGAACGCGGCATTGAGCCAGCGGCAGCTGTTTTAAATCCCCCTCATCCCAACGATGAAAGATACCGGATTCCGCGGATGTCAACCGGGTGAAATACATAAATACTTTCCCCGGTTCAACCGGGTCCGAATTCTGTTCAAGCCGCCGTTCAAAATCTTCAACCCATTCAGCAGTCCCTTTACCCGTCACGCCAGGGTGGGGAATGAACGGATGCCATTTCCCCTCCAATGTATCCATATCCAACAGATAAAATTGATTGGCTTGTTCTGCTGTCGTAACGCCTGCAGCGTCTTTAAACCATTCGAATACCATTATATTGGCTAACATCGCTCCGGCTGTGGCGGAAAAAGAAGATGATGCCTGATTCTTTTCCAGCTCAGCTTGATGTAAACGATGCCACGCTGACTCCCAGCACCCCTTGGAATCCGGATGGACGAGCGGTCCAGCCATGCCTGCTTGATTGATGATCAACGCAGGAAACAGGATCTTTTCCCCTTGCCTGCAAACCGAATGAAGTTCTCTTAATTCCTCTATATCACCATCCTGTGACACATATAAGATCGAGTCAAAAGGCCGCACGATCTCCCGCCATTCAATCTCATTTCCCTTTTCAAGCATGACCTCCTCTATGGCAACCTCGTCGTCTGTCTTACGGGCATGTGCCACGATCTCGTTCAATCTTTTTCTATTGGTCGGTACCGTGTCCGTAATGAAGATATGGAAAGCAGGCAATCCGGATTCGATCAGGGAGGACACCAATGAAAGGAACAAGGGGCCAGAGCCTATGGCCAACGCCTTTTGCTTTCGATAAGTTTCAAAACGGTAAGCCCCCGAATCGCCGCAGCTTTCCAGGAATTCGATTTGCGAAGCATACCTTTCAAGAACTTGTTCCCTTAATTGATGGGGACTGTCCTGGCTTACATCCCGAACAAACCCATTCCCGTACAAAACCTCGGCAATTTCCATCACCCGCTTCCGGTATGGGTCAGGCAATCCATCCGTCAACTCGCTTAATGTATGGTTCCCGTTGAACATCGGCAATAACTTTTCAATCCACTGGACGATCGAGCTGCCTTCCATACGGAACGAACTTATGTTATTCCTGAAATACACTCCTCTGTTTGGTTCCGGAAGAAAAAACGTATCCCTTTTCACTTTCAAACGCATAGAAGGGGTCAAATTCACCATTCCGCTCCTCCTAACCCGAAGCATTCTAAGTTCTGCTTCATCAATTCACTATCATCCTATGTACGACAATTTGTCTCTTATGTCTAATGCCATAAAGAAAAGTCCCTGCTGCACCGCAGGGACTTTTCTTTAGAAGACCTGAAACCTTAACCGCCGCAACGTCCGCAACGACCGGCGCACCCTCCGCAACGACCGCCGCACCCTCCGCAACGTCCGCATCCACCACAGCGTCCACAGCGACCGCCGCAACCAAAGCAACCGAAGCACAAGAAACAGCCAAAACAACCAAAGCCGCCCACACCAATGAATTGCCGGGACGAATCATCCAAACTATACTGGTTTTGCTCCCAAGGAACTGGCTGAGTCACCTGGAAATCATCGACATTCAGATTTTGCAATTGATTTTGAAATTCATACATTTTATATAACCTCCGTTTATTATTTATAAGGTAGAGCTTAGATTAGAAAGGGAAGCGAGAACGAAATGGTCAGGGAATTAACACCACGTCAAGTATTCCCTCCAACAAAATATGTAAAGGGAGTGGGTATTGCTACTGATTAAAAGGCCCATTTCACATTAAAAGACCAATGAAAAAACAGAAAACCGGAAGGGTAATACCCTTCCGGTTTTCTTGATCGCCTCTTCAATTAGCATTGTCGTTTCCCTTTATGTATAGCCTTTTCAATCAAAGTCCCATTAGTTATGCAGTTGTTCATAACGAGTCCAGTTGACCGATTTTTCCAGCACGATTGATATCAATACTCCCATTATGAGCCCATTCGTCAAAAAGGGCTGTAATAGCGCGGGCAGGTTCGAAAATGCAGTAGGCAGGACATTCATCAAACTCACGCCAATCAATACTGGTACGGCAAGCCTGAATATCGTGTCTGAAGTGAAATTCTGACCCTTGACGCTGTTGAAAGCCGTACCGAACAGCTGAAGGTACGCAACGAACAATACTGCATTCCCGACTGTTATCGGCATCGTGGCCAGGAAAGAGATGAAAGGGGGAATGAGCCCGATTATGGTCAATAACATGCCTCCAAGCAAGAAGGGCTTCCGCTCATAGATTTGGGTGCTCTGCAAAAATCCAATCGATGAAGTAAAAGGTGTATACGGAACAAGGCCAAGCAGCGGAGCGAAAATGGTAAATCCGCCAGTCATGAATAAAGAATTTCGATACTGCTTGTGTTCAGCTTCATCACCGATTAATTCCGATGCAGCCTGAATGGAAGCGAACGTGTTGCACAAATTCAGCAATCCTGCAAAAAAGGAAATCGCTATGATCCCGAATTGAAGGTTTGGAGCACCTAATGGGAAAAATGAAAAAGCGGCACCCGTCGATCCCATTTCTCCCCCGGCCTCCGGAAATAGCAGCTCGTAAAAAATCCATCCCACTATAATCCCGATCAATATCGAGAAATTGCTTATTGTCCTTGGTCCTTTTATTTTTAATATACTGACTAGAAGTACAATCCCCACTGATAGGAAACTGACCGGGATGTTGATTTCGCCATTCTCCGTTATCCCCAGCATCCCCTTAAAGAAGACAAAAATGAGCTGGAACGTCAAAAGGAATAAATAAACCGTCATGACCATGGGAGTGAAAATCTTCTGGACATGAGATATCAGGTTGAAGGCAGAAATAATGAGGGTCACGACACCCGCAGCAATGAGGCCAGTAGCTATGCCCCCTCCTATCTCAGCATAACCGAGACCTATGGATGGTGCAGATAAACCTAAATTAAGCATCACTCCCCACAATAGACCGGAGTGACCTTCCATAAGTGGATACTTATGCCCCTTCCACCCCTGAAACACGCAAGCGATCCCCGTGAAAATGAGCGAGCTTCTCATGGTCATTTCCGTAACATTGGGAGGAAGATCAAAAGCTGCGCCAATCGATATGGGCACAACTACCGTATTTGCAAAAATAAAAAACAACCATTGAAAAGAAGAAAATAGAGTCACAGAAGATCTCCAACTTTTCATAGATTCCATCTCCTTTGAACATGATACTTTTCAAACTCATGGTGAATTTCACTTGTCCTTCCCTTGAAAATGGCGAAAGGACACCACCATGTTAATAGACGCGGTCCCGGATGGTCCGCTTCTGCATTGCTGGACACATGACTTATGTCATATGACCTTTGCAGATGCATGAGAAATGATAACGTTCCCATTAATAGTAACAAAGACTGCGGCTCCCCGCTAATTTGTTTGCTTGGATAAAGGATGCAAGGCAGGCAAGCAGAGCGTTTTAAAATATAATAATGATAAAGACTGGGGGGCTAATTTATATAGCCAAAAAAAATCACTTCCACAGCATATAACATATGTAAATAAAAGTACACGGAAGCCGCCAAAAATGAAAAAGGAAATCCGGAAATATCCAGAAATCCTTTTTTGGTTCAGTCTACCGTTCAATGGACTGCTTTTGTTTATATAGTGAACCGGAAACCAAGTTCCCCTTGTAAATGACCGCTTTACGTTCCGAACGTCTGGCAACTGCCTCTGCAGAACAGCTTGCGTCAATTAACACCAGACTTCCGGCATCCCCAACTTTCGGCCATGCCTGGTTACCCTTATCATCCAATGGGGTTTTTCCGCCAGTTATATATCCGAGTGTCCGGGAAAGCGAGACTTCATCAATCCATTTGAAACGTTCTGCGAGCCTTCCTGCCCTCTCCAAAATGTCACCATTCCCAAGAGGTGACCATACATCAAAGATATTATCATTTCCTACTGATACTTCAACCCCTCTTTCATGCAATAAATCAACAGGGGGCATCTGCCTGTTGATCGGGACACTGGTGACGACGGAAATCCCCGCCTCCCTAAGAATGTCAGCCAGTTCATAGGCTTCTTCCCTGGATACGTCCCCGATTCCGAACGCATGGCTTAATGCCACCCTTCCTTCCCAGCCCGCTTGCTTGGTCAGAGCTGCCAAACGTTTCATGGTGAACGTGCCCAGATGGCCGGGATCATGTAAATGCAAGTCCACATCAGCATTAGCTTCCACTGCTAAATCCATCAATTGCACGAGCGATGCTTCAATATTGTTATCGACTGTGGCCGGATCCACCGCCCCGACGATTCCTGCTCCGTTTCGTAATGCCTCCCTGACAAGCTTGACAGAGCCGGACCGCAGCAAACCGTGCTGCGCAAATGCGACGATTTCTGAACTGAGTCGATTGGAATAGCCAGCAAGCGCCTGCTGAACTTGCTCTAAGTTTTGCAAGCCCGCTTCCGGATAGATATCAACATGAGTCCGAATATGTGCAGATCCGGAAGCTAACAGGATTTCCAGTAAAGATTCTGCACGTTTACATGTACTTGTTGCAATGGAAGGCAGAACCCTCTTCTCATTTTCAAAGCGTTCAATGACACTTGAAGAAGGAGTGCACGCTCTCCAAGCATCCCCCATCAGCGTCTTATCAAGATGGACATGCTTTTCAATGAAGGTTGGAAGCGCCAGCAATCCTTTTGCATCTTCCACTGGTAAATCATCACGTACGGCTTCCCCATCTTTGACTATCTTCGTGACCCTGCCATCCTCCATCAACAGATGAAATAACCCGGTGATCGTTCCTGTAACTCTTTCATTCTCTTTTCGATAACCACATTCCAAACGAACATTCTTTAACCAATAGATTCTATTCATGATCTTCTCCCTTCTTGAACCATATCTTCAATTCGACTTCAAGGCAAATTCGCGATCAAGTCCGCCGTAAACCAGGTTTCCATCGACCATGACCGCAGCCCGCGTCGATCTCCTGGCAACTGCTTCGGCAGCACATGATGCATCCACAAAAACCATAGTTGCGTCATTTCCCGCTTTCGGCCATAAACGATTTCCATCATCGTCCAATGTCTTGACTCCGCCCGTAATGAATTGGAGCGATTGAGACAATGCATACTCGTCCTTCCAGTTGTACCTCTCAGCCAATCGGCCTGCCTTTTCCAGCATATCCCCAGTACCGAATGGGGACCAGGAGTCGTAAAAGCCATCGCAACCGAGAGCAACATGGACACCTTTCTCATGCAGTGAATCAATCGGGGGCATGACCCGGTTAATCGGAACTGTAGACATGATCGCTATCCCCAGGTTTGATAATTCACTGGCCAGTTCATTCGATTCTCCTATTGAAACATCACCAAGTGCAAAAGCATGACTGATGGCCGCTCTGTTTTTCCAGCCTGCTTCATCGATCAAAGAAGCCAGTTTCTTGATCGTATATAAACCAAAGTGACCGGGATCATGTATATGAATATCAATATCTGCATCAAATTCAACAGCCAAATCGACCATTTCATACAGGGAAGCTTCTATATTATTATCCACCCCGCCAGGATCCAGGCCGCCCACCAAGGACGCCCCTTCTTTCATCGCTTGTCTCATCAACCCTTTTGAATTCGTTCTTAGCAGTCCGTGCTGCGGGAAAGCCACGATCTCGTATGTCATTTTCCCTTTGAAACGATATAGGGCACATTGAATCTCTTCCAAGTTCTTCATACCAATGTATGGATCGATATTTACATGCGTCCTTACATGCGTTGCCCCGCCGCTTAACAATAGTTGAAGCATCCGTTCAGCCCGGAGCTGTCCAGTTTCAGCCAGTTCTGCAAGCTCTTTTGCTTCTAATTTTAAGCGTTCGATTAAGTTCGGAACCGGAGTGCATGATTTCCATGGCAGTCCTAAATACGTCTTGTCGAGATGGTTATGCATCTCTTTAAAAGGAGGAAGTGCAAGCAGCTTTCTCGCGTCGTGAACAGGACCATCCGTTTTCAAAGGCATAGTTGAAGCCAATTGCAAATCCTCTATGATCCCATTTTTTATATACATGTTGTATGTAGCTGTTTTCGTCCGATCAATTCGTTCATTCTCAAAAACAAATCCACTATCAAGCGTAACGTTTGTAAGCCAGTATGCTTCATTCATCCAATCACTCTCTTTATTAAAAGATTAAACACCTGTCGTCTCAAAAGATGAAATGGATCCGCTAACAACATTGCCCCTGAAGATGACAGCGGCACGCTTTGCCCTTCTAGCCACCGCTTCCGCAGAACAGCTGGCTTCAAGCAACACGATATTCGCCTCATCCCCGACATTAGGCCATGCCTTGACCCCGTCTTGGTTTAATGGGGTCTTCCCTCCTGTTATGAATTGCAGGCTTTGCGCCAAGGAACGTTCTTCAATCATGCGAAACCTCTCGGCAAGGCGACCGGCCTTTTCCAGATTGTCCCCGATGCCAAATGGTGTCCAATGATCAGTGATGCTGTCATTACCCAATTCCACTTTCACCCCTTTTTCATGAAGCAGGGGGATGGGGATCGTTCTGAAGATGGGCACTGTGGATGTAATCGATATTCCTGTTTCCGAAAACCTTTCGGCTATGCCCGTAGCCTCCGGGACTGAAAGATCTGCCAAACCGCTGGCGTGGCTAACCGTGACCCTTCCTTGCCAGCCTGCGTCTTCCGTCATTGAAGCAAGTCGCTGCATGGTGAAGAGACCAAGGTGATCCGGATCATGTAAATGGACATCGATATCTGAATTGGATTCAACCGCGATATCCATGATCGTTTCAAGTGACCGCTCTATGTTTTCATCAATGGTGGCGGGGTCTACGCCTCCTAGCAGATTCGCCCCATTCTTCATGGCTTCCCTTATTAACCGAACGGAATCGCTGCGTAAAAGTCCATGCTGTGGGAATGCGACGATTTCATATGTCAATTTATCCTTATAGCCTTCCAGTGCCTGAATGGTCGCTTCCAAGTTCTTCAATCCTATGACGGGGTCGATGTTGCAATGTGTGCGTATATGGGTAGATCCGAAGTTCAATAATAAATCGAGCATTTTCTCTGCTCTTACTTTAGCGGTAGGCAATAATTCGGGCAGCAAGACCTGCTCTTCCTCTATCCGGGTTTTCACGCCATTAATGGCAGGCATGCAAGCCTTCCATGGACCGCCATAGTACGTTTTATCAATGTGGATATGCATTTCCTTAAACGAGGGAACCATCAGGAGACCGTGAACATCATGCTGCGGATCCTGATCCGCTATCAATTCCTTCGCCGATAAAATGGAAGAAATTTTCCCACTTTCAATCTTGATGTGGTAATTGCCGGTTTCAGTGCCGGTGATCGTTTCATTTTCATTATATATAAAACCATTTTCCAAGCGAACATTCGTTAACCAATACGATTGAGACATTACACTCACCCTTTCATTCCAGATTGACTATGCATCACTTTCATTATAGTTTTAAAGATCAACAAATAATTTCAGTATTTTTACTCGTTTTTATGTTATTTTTACTTATTGTGCCAAAGAAAAAGGCTCACCCTAATGGATGAACCCTTTCTTCTTATCTCACATCACTTGATCGTTACGTCATTTATCTCCAGGTAGCCTGAAGGGCTGATTGAAAATCCTTTTACTTCTTTGGCGACTGCAGCAACATTTTCTATGACCCTTACAGGAATGTACGGGGTGTCAGCCATTTCGATTTCCTGTGCCTCTGCGTATAGTTCTTTGCGTTTCCCTTCTTCTTTTTCCTTCCTGGCGGCATCTATTAAACGATCAACCTTTTGATTGCTGTAAAAGAATGTGTTACCTGCCGCTCCCTGTGATTCCGTATGAAAAAGGTTATATTGATTATAATCAGCATCCCCGGTCGCGTTTCTCCAACTGATGATGAACATTTCCGATTGTCCTTTATTCACTTGTTCCACGAATGAACCGTACTCCATGACCTGCACTTTCAAATTAATCCCGATCCCTTTCAGTTGGGATTGCA
Organism: Peribacillus sp. SRI_006; assembly: GCF_057586375.1. NCBI lineage: Bacteria > Bacillati > Bacillota > Bacilli > Caryophanales > Bacillaceae > Peribacillus > Peribacillus sp. SRI_006. Next base: position 138,999 of record NZ_JBYCZT010000012.1, read on the forward strand.
GGACCTCAGCCAAGTTGACTCTTTCTTTACTGTCCATTGTCAGGATGGTCGCATCCAAGCCTTTTGAATATCCAGCTTCGGCCATCAGTTTCTTTGCTTCCTTTAAGTTGTAATCATAGGCTTCGAGATCTTCGTTGTACCCGAATACTTTAGAGCCCATCAAGGAGTTCGCCTTTACACCCACATTATTGAAGACACCCTTGATAATCGAGTCCATCTCAATGGCATGGGCAATGGCTTTACGGACCCTTTCATCATTGAACGGCTCATTATTGACATTGAACCCTAAATATTCGGTACCATACCCTTCACTGCGGTAAACATCCATTGACGGTGATGATTCCACCTGGTCCATGACCGCTACAGGAAGAGGCTCGGCGATATGCGCTTCACCGGTTTCTATCATCGATATCCTCGTGGAGTCTTCCGGGACGACCTTGAAGATGACCTTGTCCACTATTGGCTCGTCTCCCCAATAGCTGTCGTTTTTCGTCAATGTGATTTCCTTGCCTGGGGACCATGAATCAAAAGCGAAAGGACCGGTTCCATTCGGTTCCTGGATAATCTTTTTGCCGTACTTTTCAATCGTTTTCGGACTGATGATTCCGCCTTCGTGATTCGCCAATATGGAAAGGAGAGGGGAAAAAGGCTCCTTCAGGATGAATTGCACGGTAAATTCATCAACCGGTTTCACCTCTTTCACCATATCGAATACTACCGCTCTGGGAGAAGCGACCGCCGGATCCAATAGCCGATCAAACGTCTTCTTTACCGCATCTGCATTAAATGGTGTGCCATCATGAAACTTTACATCTTCCCTAAGCTTGAATTCCCAGGTCGTGTCATTTATTTGCTTCCATTTTTCTGCTAGCATTGGCTGTATCTCACTATTCTCATCCCGCTGTACAAGACCTTCATAGATTTTATGGTGAGTGACGCTAGCGGCGTTAATCGTGGACATGAACTGCTGATCCAAGTTCTCAGCGTCGGATAGGCGGGCAATGACCAATGTACCCCCTCCGTTTGATGCTTTGTCCGGATCACTTTCTGTTGTGCTTACGTCATTGTTAGAAGAACAGCCTGTAATGATGATAGCCATGATCATGACTAGAAAAAGCTTTCCTGCCCCACGTTTTACCCCCATGGTCTTCTACCTCCCAATTTCATTTTTTGAACATTTATCTAATTATATGAAATATTCTGACTATTTTTTTTCGAATATCTTTACTATGTTTTTCATTTTCTTTACTTGTTTTCACAAATGGCTTCTGTAGCGCTTACCGATTCAACGACCTTGAATGATGGCTTAAACAAATCATTCTCGGGAAGCTCCTGATAGTCCCTTTCCATATAGCCTCTTCTCATCTTATTGAAATATTGCTGCCCCTTATATTTGATTTCCGTTAAATCAAGGTCAGGGATTATTTGATCCTTCATGACCACCTTTCCATTGATAATCGATAATTTAACGTCCCTCCCGGATCCGCTTGCGAACATGGTTCGAATCGGATCATCGATTACCCCCATATGGAAACCGTCCAGGTCAATCGCGATGATATCCGCCTTGGCCCCCGCAGCGATGCGTCCTAGATCGTTCCTGCCAAGAAAAGCGGCCGCATCCAGTGTGGCTGACCGGAAGAAATCGGCATAGACAGAGCCTTCCGTTTCTCCTGCCGCCAGCCGTGAGAGCATGCTGCCTGTCCTGACGTTCTGGAACATATCAGGAGGGAATGTGTCCGTTCCGAGGGCTATATTGATCCCAGCCCGTTTATATTTGGCAAAAGATTCTAACGCTTCCCCATGCCTCCCGATGATCAGCGGGCAATGGATCACCGTTGTATTCGTTTCCGCAAGCAGCGCCAAGTCATCACCCTGGCCATATTTCGCTTTGCTGTATCCTGAAATAAAGTGGGCGTGCGGGATCCCTGTTCTTGGACCGAGAAAGCCAAGGTCATACAAATATCTGATCGGTGTAACATGATGGGCTTCCCAGATGGTGCTGAATTCAAAACTTCCTTGTGCAGCATGAAGCTTTATGGGTACATTCAATTTTTCGCTGTAATATTTAATCTGTTTTAATTGATCGGCCGTTTGAGACTCAATCCGTTCTGGAGCAAGCATCCCCCTGACCATGCCTTCATGGGCTCCATCGAACTTTTCCACAAACTCGACCGCTTTCCGTAACCCCGCTTCACCGGCTTTTTCATCCCAATGCAGTTTGATTTGCCCGTCAGGCTGGACGGCTCTCATTCCTGATTGGAAACTCGGGCCAAGGTAAATCCTTAACCCCAAGCCAGCGGCATGATCTGCGGCAGCTGCCAATTCATCATAGGTTTCAGCCCAGCTTTTATAAAAGACGGAAGTAATGGGCATCGCCGTCGTCACGCCATGAAGTATGAGCTGTGAATAAGCATATAGTGATTTAAACGCTTCTTCTTCCTTGGTCATTAATGCGGGATGTCCGCTTTTTATATAATTCTCCGACCAAAGAAGGTTTTTCTGTCTGTCGGCACCGGCTTCAAAATGTAAAATATCATGGTCAATGTCCCCTAATGCATTTAAATCTATGAACCCGGGACTGATAATCGCATGACCGGCATCCATTACCTCGTCCACTTCTTCTGGATAATTTTTTCCGACATACAAAATCGTGTCTTTTTCATAAACGATCTCCGCGTTTTCCAAAATGACATGATCGCACCCATCATACCCGATTACATATCTTCCTTTAAGTTTGGTTTTCATCTTATTCCCCTTTCACCATCGCGGCAGCGTCTTCGCGTTCGTCATATCGCTTTTCATCTACATAGGCCCTGGCATGGCCCCAGAAATATTTAGTCGGCTGCATATACTTTTCGAGCCCTGCACGCTTTATCGTTGAAAAGGCCTCCTCATTCGCTTCATCAAGCACTGTACTTTCATGGACCGTCCGTACATTCCTGCCTTCCATGATCAATTTCCCATCCACGATGACATGCTCCACATCATTCGCCACAGCTTGAAATACAAGCCGGTGAACATGCATGAATTCAGGGGTCAGGTGAGGCTGATGAAGATTGACCGTAATGACATCCGCTTTTTTCCCGATCTCGAGGGAGCCTATTTCATCATCCCAGCCAATGCATTTCGCAGCATCTATCGTGATCATTTCCAACAGCTTGCCTGGCGGTAAATAATAGTAGTCCCTAAGGGCGGCCTGGTGAACGAACTGTGTTTTCCTCATTGCCTGGAACATATCGAAACTTGTCGAAGGGGACGTCCCATCCGTGGAGATTGCCACAGTTGCACCCATCTCCAATAATTCAGTTATCGGGGTACGGGCATGAACCTGGCCAAATCCAGGTGATGCACTGACGTTGGTACCTGTTTCTGCCAGTATTCTTGCTTCATCGAAGGAAATGCCCCGACAGTGCTGTAGATGGACATCCGGACCCAATAGGGCATTTTCCTTATCCTGTATCGCTAAATGGATCATCCCGCCAAAGGCATCTGAGTGAATGCGTGTGTTATATTTCCTGGCAATCTCCCTTATTTTCTTCGCTTGATACAGGTCATGATCAGTAAGCCCATAAAGCCTGTCAGGAGATGTCGGATTGGAGGGATCCACCGATGTAACGATGACAAATGGTGTAATGAAGGCTCTCGTGCGGTCCTCATTTGCATGGTTCAGCGCCTCGATCACCGCTTCCGCCCCCTGTAATACTTCTTCATAGGTAACTTCCTTTACCACTCTCTTTCCGTCGATCCATCGGCTGAATGAATGGGGCCATGGAGGATTGCAAGGACCCGTGCATACCACTTCCCTGATTCCCGTTTCGGCGTATGCTTTTGCATGATTGATGGCGAAAATCGGTTCATCGGACCGCGGCATGGATCCTAACACGCTCACCCCAGTCGTCACGCCAGCCTTCAATCTCTCAAGGGCGGATAGCTTTCCTTCGTAATACCAAAAGTCATCCGTTACAAAATGCTTGTACGTATTCGTCATGATCGGCATCCAAAAATCAATATTCTCCATGGCAATCGTTTTGAACATGGAATGTCCCCCATGCCCATGAACATCTATCAATCCGGGCAATATGCACTGATGGCTGCAATCGATGACTTTTACTGCCTCATACTTCGATTTCAGTTTTTCGGTCGCATCTACAGCTAAAATCCTTCCTTGATGTATGGCGACGGCGCCATCTTGCAGAATTCTCCTGTTTTGATCCATGGTAATGACGGTCCCATGGATTAGCAGTAAATCTATCATACTTTCCCCTCCTAATTGAGAAGACAGCATAACATCCTTATGCTGCCTTCCTTTTGTGATGAATTCCTATTTCACGGTTACGTCATCAAGCATTAAATAATTTGCCGGATTCAGCCAAAGCCCTTTAACTGTCCCGCCATACACGGCCAAGTGTTCATAGTTACGGATAGGAACATATGGAACTTCTTCTCTTTCAATTGCCTGTGTCTTCGAATATAGTTCCTTACGTTTATCGCCATCCGATTCTTTACGTGCATTTTCAATCAATTTATCCACTTCCGGATTGCTATAGAATGAACTATTTCCCGCAGCACCTTGGGATTTACTATTGAATAGATTGAATTGATTATAATCTCCATCCCCGGTAGCATTGCCCCAGCCGCCTATCGCTACCTGGTGCTCGCCCTTGGCTGTCGCGTCAATGTAAGCCCCGTACTCAAGGACTTGAATCTTGACCTTAATTCCAATTCCTTTTAACTGGGATTGAATCACCTCGGCCATATTGATCCTTTCCTTACGGTCACTCGTCGTCAGGGTAAACTCCAAACCATCCTTGACCCCCGCTTCAGTCAAGAGCTTCTTCGATTCATTAATATCATAGTCATAGCCTTTTATATCCGGATCATAACCAAACACCTTTGGGCTCATTGTTGAATTTGCCCTCGTGCCGACATCGTTATAAACTCCTTTGATGATGGAATCGACCTCGATGGCATGAGCGACCGCCTTACGGACCCTTACATCATCAAAGGGCTTTTTCTTAACATTGAAGCTTAAGTATTCGACGGCAAGTCCCTCTGTGCGATATAAATCCATCGTGCCCGACGCTTCGATCCTATCAATCTCCGTCACTGGCACTTGATCGGTCACATGCGCTTCACCCGTTTCAATCATCGCAATCCTCGTGGCATCTTCAGGGACCACCTTGAATACCACCCCATCAATCTTAGGCTTATTCCCCCAATAGTCCTTGTTTTTCGAAAGGGCAATTTCTTCACCAGGCTTCCACGATTTAAAAACGAATGGACCTGTCCCAACCGGGTTTTGCCCCAGTTTGTCACTATTTTCCTTAATCGCTTTAGGGCTGATGATGCTTCCTTCATTACTCACTAAAATCGATAACAGCGGAGCATAAGGATATTTCAGCTTGAATTGTACGGTCGTTTCGTCAATCACTTTGATTTCCTTGATCATTTCCAACTTACCAGCCTGCGGAGAAGCTGTTGCCGGATCCAGTATCCTGTCGAAATTGGTTTTCACCGCTTCGGCATTGAATGGAGCTCCATCATGGAATTTGACTCCCTCCTGCAATTTAAACTCCCACGTGACATCATCCAGTTGTTTCCACTCTTTTGCGAGCAGCGGTTTAGGATCCATGTTCTTGTCAGGAACGACCAATGTTTGATAAACCTTTTCATAAATGACGTTTGCAGATGGAATGTCTGTTATGAAATGGGGGTCAAGTGTGGTCGCGTCAGATAAGCGCGCGACGATCAGCGTACCTCCTTCTTTCGCTTTTTCTACTGTTTCCTTACTGCCGGTTTCTTCTGTTGCACACCCTGATAAAACGGATGAGATGCCTAATAAAGAAGCAAAAAGCAACCCAATCATACCTTTTCTCATTCTATTTCCTCCCTTTTTAACCTGCCTTTGTTTCTCCAAGTAACTTACAGCTATGAGTACATCGGGCTTACTGTAAATTATAAAAAAAAACCGAATTTTATATTTTCAGAATCTTTACTCTTTTTTTAATTATCTTTACTGCTTTTCCGCATCATATTTACTTCAATCCTTTTTTTGAATAAATTGAATGAAAGAAAAGGAGGAAATCCAATGAAGCCAGAGGTCGTCATCAATAATACCGAATTGAATGTAAAAGAAAGAAAATCTCCGAAACTAAGACACTGGAAAGCCTTTTATAAAAAGTTCAAGCGAAATAAATTGGCATTGGTAGGCGGGTACATCGTACTTTTTTATATTTTATTGGCTATCTTTGCCCCTTTGATCTCCCCGCAGGATCCCTATGAAATTGATTTGGTCAACAAACTCCAGACTCCATCAGCCGAACATTGGATGGGTACGGATGATAAGGGAAGGGATATTTTAAGCAGATTGTTATATGGAACACGGCTTTCATTAACGGTTGGGTTTGTCTCTGTTTTCTTCGGGGCGTTCATTGGCATACTCCTCGGGTTAGCAGCTGGTTATTACGGGAAATGGATCGATACCGTCATTATGAGGATTGTCGATGTGCTGCTGGCTTTCCCGGGAATACTGCTTGCTCTTGCCATCATTAGTGCCCTTGGTCCGAGCTTGATCAATGTAATGGTAGCCGTCGGCGTCTTTTCGATACCGATGTTTGCCCGGATTGTACGGGGTTCCACATTGTCAGTCAGGAAGCTGGAATATATCGATGCCATTCGTGCTTTGGGAGCGACTGACTTCACGATCATATGCAAGCATATTTTTCCGAATATTCTATCACCGGTCATCGTACAAGCTACATTACGTCTGGCAACGGCCATTCTGTCGGCAGCCGGATTGTCATTCCTGGGACTGGGAGCCCAGCCGCCCTCACCAGAATGGGGAGCGATGCTGAGCAGCGGACGGGATTATTTGTTCAGTGCCCCCCACATCGCTTTGTTTCCGGGGATAGCGATATCAACACTGGTACTTGGTTTCAACATCTTCGGGGACGGACTTAGAGATGCCCTTGATCCAAGAATGAAAAAATAAGGAGGAGAGAAAATGTTCGTATTCATTATCCGGCGGGTACTTCAAACGATACCGGTATTACTGGGAGTAAGTCTTGTTGTTTTCCTCATCATGCAAATGGTCCCGGGAGATCCGGCAACACTGCTTGCAGGTGAAGGAGCGACTAAAGAAACGATTGAATCGCTGCGGCATGAGCTTGGCTTGGATCGTCCAATCCTCTATCAATATGTTGACTATGTCCTTCATGCCGTTCAAGGTGACTTTGGGGAATCACTCCGAAGCAGCCGCCCAGTTTTGGACGAAATCATGGTCCGCTTGCCCATCACCCTTGAACTGGCACTTGCCAGCATATTCATAACCGTTGTGCTTGGAATGATCGCAGGAATCATCTCGGCCACCAAGCAATACTCGGCAGCTGACATTTCCATCATGATCGTTGCTTTATTGGGAATCTCGTTACCTAGTTTTTGGCTGGGTCTCATGCTTATCTACTTCTTTTCCGTGAACCTTCATTTGTTTCCGGTTTCGGGTTGGGGAACATTCAGCCACATGATTCTCCCAGCCATAACCCTCGGGGCCGGCGGAGCGGCCATCGTTGCCAGGATGACCAGGTCGAGCATGCTTGAAGTCGTTCGCCAGGACTACATCCGGACCGCGAGAGCCAAAGGATTGAAAGAATATATCATCATTTATAAACACGGCCTGAAAAATGCGCTCATCCCCGTCATTACCGTCGTTGGCCTCCAGTTCGGTGCACTCCTTGGCGGCACGGTATTGACAGAGTCCGTTTTTGCCATCAATGGACTTGGGAGATTGATAGTCGATGCAATCAGGACGAGGGATTTGCCGATGGTCCAAGGCGGGGTCCTCATCGCTTCCGTCATCTTCGTATTCATGAATTTGGCAGTGGATGTCCTCTATCGATACTTTAACAAAAGAATAGACTTGAACTAAGGAGGTATGATGATGAAAGAGGTTGCTGATAAAATACTGGAGGTAAAAAATCTGCAGACCCACTTTTTCACTGATGAAGGAACGAGTAAAGCAGTCAATGGGATCAGTTTCTCCCTCAATAAAGGGGAAACGCTCGGAATCGTCGGGGAGTCGGGAAGCGGGAAAAGCATAACATCGCTTTCATTGTTAAGGCTCATTCCATCGCCACCCGGCAAGATTGCCGGCGGCAGCATCCTTTTTAAAGGGGAGGATCTGCTTACGAAGTCTGAAAAACAGATGCGGTCCATACGCGGGAATGAAATTTCGATGATTTTTCAGGAGCCGATGACGTCATTGAATCCCGTATATTCAGCGGGCGAGCAAATTGCGGAAGCGATCCGGCTCCATCAAAAGCTGGGAAAAAAGGAAGCATGGGATAAAGCCGTCGACATGCTTCGGCTCGTCGGGATCCCTTCACCTGAAAAGAGGGCAAAACAGGAGCCGCATGAGCTAAGCGGCGGAATGAGGCAAAGGGTCATGATTGCCATGGCACTTGCCTGCCACCCTGAGGTTTTAATAGCCGATGAACCTACAACAGCACTGGATGTGACAATCCAAGCCCAAATCCTCGAACTGATCAAGACGCTGCAAAAGGATTTCGGGACGGCTGTCATTTTGATTACACATGATTTGGGCGTCGTATACGAAACCTGTGATCGGGTCGCTGTCATGTACGCAGGGAAAATCGTTGAATACACCCTGGCCAAGGAAATATTCACAAACCCTAAACATCCTTACACCATTGGTTTATTGAACTCCCTTCCCCGTCTGGACATGGACCAGGAAGAACTGACCACAATTCCCGGGACCGTTCCAAGCCCTTACAACATGCCCAAGGGATGCAGCTTCGCTCCCCGCTGTGCACATGCGAAGAGCATTTGTGAACAAGCCGTACCGGATCTCCAGGCCATCGGCCCAAGCACGGAGGTCAGCTGCTGGATGTTCACCCCCCAATGGGAGAAGGCATATGAAGCTCAAGAGAAGGTGGGGATTTAATGATGGGTGTACCAGCTGCAGAGAAAAAGGTTCTGCTTAAAGTGGATCAATTGAAGCAATATTTTCCGATCAAGGGTGGATTTTTCGGAAGGACCATCAATCATGTAAAAGCCGTTGATGACATTACCTTCGATATCAAACAGGGTGAAACCTTAAGCATCGTCGGCGAATCCGGCTGCGGGAAATCGACTACCGGAAGGGCCATCCTTCGATTGGATGAACCGACGAGCGGGAGCATTCACTTTCAGGATAGGGATTTACTGAGTTTAGGCAAAAAAGAAATGCGGCGTACCAGGAAGGATCTGCAGGTTATTTTTCAAGACCCCTTTGCCTCCCTCAACCCAAGACAGACGATCGGCAAAATTCTCGGGGAAGCTTTGGCGATCCAAAATGTAGTCCCTAAAGAAAACCGGAAGAGCCGGATTGAAGAATTATTGGGACATGTCGGGCTGAGACCTGAATCCATGGAAAGATACCCGCATGAATTCAGCGGCGGCCAAAGACAGCGGATCGGGATTGCGCGGGCTCTGGCCGTGGACCCCAAATTGATCATATGTGACGAAGCTGTATCTGCACTGGATGTCTCCATTCAAGCGCAAGTGCTGAATTTATTAAAATCCTTGCAGCGCCAATTCGACCTTACCTTTCTTTTCATTTCGCATGATTTAGGTGTGGTCAGACATATCTCGGATCGGGTCATGGTCATGTATCTCGGAAAAATAGTCGAAATAGCCGATAAAAAGTCCATTTTCGAACAGCCGCAGCATCCATATACAAGGGCATTGCTATCGGCCATCCCAGTACCGAATCCTGTACATGAAAGGGAACGGATCCTATTGACGGGTGATGTCCCGTCACCCATCGACCCGCCAAACGGCTGCCGCTTCCATACACGGTGCCCGTTTGTACAGGATATCTGCAAAACACAGCTGCCCGAACTGAAACGATCGGCACAAAACCATCAAGTGGCTTGTCACATTGTGTCTTAAGCTGTAGATTTCCGGAGGGGTCTTTAGTATGATACTAATAAACAGAATCATTCAAGTTATTTAAAAATATAACAAGCAGAGGTTCTCCATGCTAAGTTACGAGGGATTCACGTTAATTATCATGCTCTTCATTTTAGCTCCCATCATGGGAGCTATCGCTCTTTTATTTCTATTCATATTCGAGAAAAGGATCGATCTTCTTGAAAATAAAAACAAGGAGATCCGCCTGGAGCAAGCACTGCAAGAAGCACAATATAATAAATTGAACCAGCAGATCCAGCCTCACTTCTTGTTTAATACCCTGAATGTCATTCTGGGCTTGGCCCGCCTGAACAGGACGGCAGAATTGATACGGGCCTTAGAGGCTTTTTCGCAATTCCTGAAATTCAAGTATAAAGCATCGGAACCATTGATCCCCCTTTCCCAGGAAATCCAGTATACCCAGCATTATCTTGACATCCAGACCCTTCGCTTCGGTGATCGGCTCAAGATTGATATGGAGTGCCCGGAACCGTTATCAACCGCACTGGTCCCGCCCTTCATTCTCCAGACCTTGGTGGAGAATTCATTTAAACACGGGTTGGAAAAAAAAGTGGGTGAAGCCCTGCTGCATATCCGGTTCTATCTAGAATCGCAGATGGTGTATCTGGAAGTGGCGGACAATGGATTGATGGGAAATGAATCTTCCGTTACGGACGATGGCGGCCATGGCCTCGATAACATCCAAAAACGTTTATATTTGTATTTCAATGACCGTGCACAATTGCATATAGCTTCCAATGAATCGGGAACAAAGGTAGAGGTATCATGGCCGCTGGTTTTTGATAGGAAAATGGAGGAGGCGGAGGAATGAATGTATTATTAGTTGATGACGAACCATTGGTCCTTGAACAAATGGAATATATGATTCAGTCCATATACCCTTTTTGGAAATTTCACAAAGCTGCTGATGCTTGTCAGGCACTGACCCTCAACCAAAATCATAAAATCAACCTCGCTTTCCTGGATATTAATCTGCCGGGGCGATCGGGTCTTGAATTTGGTGAAGACCTAAGGGCGCTGAACAAAGAAGTCGAAATCATCATGGTGACCGCGCATCAAAGTTTCGATTATGCCCAGCAATCCATCAGGATAGGCGTGGTTGATTATTTAACGAAACCTGTAATAGAAAGCGATTTGCATAAAGTCCTTGCCAAGTATGACAAAAGGGAATCTTCCCATAACTATTCAACGCTTATTCACCATTCGCTTTCATTCATTCATGAAAACTATGCCGAAAAACTCTCCCTTTCGGACATCGCCCGTGAAGTGCATACCAATCCGACTTATTTAAGCAGGAAATTCCATGAAGAAGTCGGCACTTCGTTTTCGGAATATTTAATGCACTATAGAATAAAGGCCGCAAAAAGGGCCTTGACCAATAACACCAGCTGGAGCATATCAGACGTCGCTGAAAAATCGGGTTTCAATAGCCAGCATTATTTCAGCACTTTATTCCGGAAGATAGAGGGAATCACGCCAAAGGAGTTCCGCGAGAAAGGAAAATGAACATTGCGATCACGTACATTTCAAGAATACGTACAAGGCCCCATTCAAATCGGGATGGGCTTGGGGATCATCTCCCTCCTGGCACGCTGGGTGACAGGCACCACAATATTATCCTCCCCTGAATCGATGGTGAAGTATGGAGTTTTCGGAGGGATCGGATACGCCCTGATGGGAGCGATCGCCCTGTTCATGTTCAGCTTCATCGGGAAGAGGGTCCGGCAGGATTTCCCCGAGGGCTTGACCATCGGGGACTATTTAAAAGCCCGGCTCCATCCCCTCGGATATTGGATATTGATCGTGATCCTGGTCATAACCAGCTTACACATTTTATTCATTCAGGGAATGGCCGCGTCCACCCTATGTCAGTTTCTTTTCGATACGCCCCTCTATGTCGGGCTGTTCTTTTTTTTCGCCTTCTGTGTCCTTTATGCTGGATTCGGCGGGTTAAAGCTCATTCATGGATTCGCCGCTTTTCAGGTCATATCCATGTTTGCCGCAGTTATCTTGATTCCTTTATACTTTTTCGTCAAGGAAGGGATTCAGCCTGTTTATGATGGGATTCGTTTATACCATCCATACATGCTCGTAATCAATAAGTATGATCTATGGAGTTTTCTTTTTGCAGGACTTCTTGTCGGGTTCGGCCAGTTTTTCTTTGACCTGACTTCGTGGCAGCGATTATTCATGATAGAAATGAAAAAGGTTCGATTGACATTCTCTTTATCCGGCCTTATATGGATCATATTCCCGCTCTCCTTTTCATCCCTGTTCATCATGGTAATCTTTACGGGCGGCTTCACTGATATACACTCGATTCTGGCTGGATTGGCAAATAAAATAACGACACCATTCTTTTTCATCCTTTTTGTGCTCTGCGCCATCAGTGCAATCACCTCAACATTCGGTGCCTGCCTGCATTCATTGGTAAGCCTGATCGTAGCCAATATTCTTGAACCATTACAAACAGAAAAAAGCGACCATCAAAAAATAAGGATGGCCTGCCTGCTTTCGATCTGTATTGGAGGATTGGTTTTCGTTGCCACACTCTTCTATTCCCCAAACCTATTGGAGCTCTTATTTTATTCAGGCAATATATATTCGGCATTGCTGGCTCCGATCCTGGTTATCGTATTCAGTAAAGGAAAAGTCGCTGATTACATACCGATAAGCGCGGTCCTGGCAATTGTGGCTTCATACATCATCCAGCCTCATGTAAGTGAATTCCAAAGCATATGGTTCAGCGGATTGGCCTCATTGACGATCCTAGTGATTTGTACGATCCTAACCCTCATCAAGAACAAATGGAGGATCGTGAAAACAAAACCATGAATACGGCCACCCCCCATTCATTATGCATGAATGGGGTTCTTCTTTAATCTCGTAAAAACTTAGCTAGCCACCTTCCTGAAATACCGATAAACCTTTTCTAGCTTTTGCGTTTGTTTCCCCTTTGGGCTTTCCATATTACCGAATTCGAAAAACTTCACCTTCTTGATTCCGACAAAATTGAATAGTGCTCTTTTCATCAATATTTTATGCGCATCATTCAACCAGAGAAGCGGATACTTTGCAGGTCCCTTCATCGTGGACACACATACGACCGACTTTCCTTTCAGAAGGCCTTCCGGGAACAAGCCCTGTTTATCCCTGTAGGCAAAATTCGCAGAAAATAATTGATCGATGTATCCCATCAGCATGGCCGGTGGCCTCCCCCACCAGATCGGATAGACAAAGACAATCTTGTCGGCCCAAATAATTTGATTTCTATATTTTTCAAACTTAGGATCACGATGCATATCACGCCTTCGTTTATGCTCATTGAACTCCAAGAGCGGATTGAAGCCCTCTTCATATAAATCCAAGACCTGCAGCCCCTTTATGTTCGGGTTCTCCTTACTTCCCTTGACGACTTTTTCTAAAAAAGCATGGCTTAGGCTTTTATGATTTGGATATGTGTAGATGACCAGCATGTTCATGACGCACCCCCCTATTTACTTATCATTTGATAACAATCATATAACACCATCTCTTTTATTGTCAAATGATAATTGTATTTTGATAATATTTTTGATATCTTCTCAGTAAGAGGTGAAAGTTATGGACAAAAAAGCTCTTTTTGAAAAAATGGTCACATTTACAACTTCCGTACATCAAGTCACACACGAATTGACACAAAACGCCAAATCCGATTCCATCACGCCGTTACAATATAAAATTCTTGAATATATAACCGTCAGTCAGCCTGTTACACCAAGTGAAATCAGTGACTGTCATCATATCTCCATGCCTAACACGAGCCGTGAACTGAAAAAATTAAGCGAAAAGAATTTAATTGAAAAAATAAGTGATTCAGAAGATAGGCGGAAACAATACATCCGCCTCTCCAAAGAAGGGGAAATGATGATGAACGAGGCTTTTGCAATCGTGGAATCCCGTTTTCAAAGCCGGCTGCAACATGCATCAAAGGAAGATTTAGCGGAGATTGACCGTGCCCTGGACATTCTTCAAACAAAACTTTTTTACTGATGAACACAAAAAGGGCTCCCGCAATTGAAGTTGACGAAGAATCGACTTCAATCGCGGGAGCTCTTACATTATCTGTTTTATGATCAGGTACCGCAAAAAGTCCGGTAAGGTTTTGTTGACTCAGGCAGTGCGGCGTATTCTGCTTGTTTTTCGCAGTGTGCATAAGGATTTGCAAGAACATCCAACAGCCGTTCCATCACACTGTAGTCCTCTTGTTCCACTGCCGCCTCCAACGCCTCTTCCACCCGGTGGTTCCGCGGAATCACTGCAGGATTGCTGTTCTGCATCAACTGATTCGAAGACTCTTTCGATTCCTTCTGCCTCCCTAGCCTCGCCTGCCAAAGCTCCTGCCACTGGGCGAATTCCGGTGTCCCGAAAAGGACCGTATCCTCCTTTTTATCAAAGGTCAGAGCACGAAAAGTATTGGTATAGTCGGCACCATGCTTCTTCATCATACTGAGGATGCCATTAACAAGGGCTTCATCCTGAGTCTCTTCGTTGAATATCCCCAGTTTCGCCCTCATTCCCGCTAACCAATTGGAGTGATACAGATCATTAAAAAGGGAAATCTTTTCTTGGGCCAGTGAAACGGCCTGATCCTCGTCATCATGCAACAGCGGCAATAGGGATTCAGCGAATCGTGCAAGATTCCAACCCCCAATGACCGGCTGGTTACCATAGGCATAGCGGCCTTGCCTATCAATTGAACTGAATACGGTTGCAGGGTCATAGGCATCCATGAAGGCGCAAGGTCCATAATCGATGGTTTCCCCGCTGATCGTCATGTTGTCGGTGTTCATCACTCCATGAATGAAGCCGACCAGCTGCCATTGGGCAATGAGCTCAGCCTGACGCTTGACCACTTCCTGCAGCAGCGAAAGATAACGGCTTTCATCTGCTTCAATGTCTGGAAAATGACGCTCAATGGCATAGTCGGCAAATGTCCGAAGCTCCTCGATCGTGCCCCATTTTGCAGCGAATTGAAAAGTTCCGACACGAAGATGACTCGAAGCCACACGGGTCATGATGGCACCAGGCAGCCCAGTTTCACGGATCACCGTTTCACCGGTCGTCACCACTGCCAGACTTCGGGTGGTAGGAATGCCGAGCCCGTGCATCGCCTCGCTGATGATGTATTCGCGCAGCATCGGTCCAAGTGCAGCCCGGCCATCGCCACCGCGGGAATATGGCGTTCTTCCTGGACCCTTCAGCTGGATATCGACCCTCCCGCCTTCTGGCAACACCTGCTCGCCAAGCAATATCGCCCGGCCGTCCCCTAACATGTTAAAATGACCGAATTGATGCCCAGCATATGCCTGGGCAAGAGGCGAAGCACCTTGCGGAATCTCGTTTCCGGCAAACACCGCCACACCATCCTCGCTTTGAAGCGACTTCACGTCCAAACCAAGAGAATCCGCCAAACTCTCATTGAGAATGATCAACTCCGGTGAACGTACAGGAGTCGGGTTCGTGCTCGTGAAAAACTTTTCCGGTAGACGTGCATAGCTATTGTCTAAATTCCATCCTGTTTCAGTAGTCATGGTTTCTCCTTTTCTTAATTTGACTTTTTTATAAAAGATATTTCGCTCAAGATTCAGTTAAAACACGCGATAAAACTAAGTTGCAGTCCATTTTTTAATGTCTGCTTCTAACAATTAATTATACCTTTTTTGCATAAAAATGGCTCTTTTAAAGTCGTGTTAAATCCATTACGTCCCGGGATTTCATAAACCGTTTGCGGTTTCTTAGAATGAAATAAAGCAGGTACCCTTAATGGGTTCCTGCTTCTTTTCCTAAGAATACCTTTGTCGATCATCGTTCCGCTTTTGCGATGTTGATACGGTTTACGGTCCCGTACGGAATTGATTCAAGATTTAAGGTTCTGCTCTATTGATTTTTAAGTTCATCTTCATTTATACGAATCATTGCATCATGGTTCCCGCTATTTAGTTCTATTTTTATGATTCCTTCTCCGGATATTGATTCAAATGAACGAATTGTATCTCCTTTTATTTTTTCAGAGAAAACCTTTTCCCCCGTTGAATCTATTATTATATATTCTGATTCATTGCCAGTTTGATCTATGGAAATTGTATTTTTTTCTTTTAAAGCAGTTTTCATTTCTAGCGTTTTCTTTTTATGAATATAGCCAGAGACACTCATATCAGCCACTGATTCTTTCGAGTTTTTAATATAGGATGTATTAATTTCAAGTCCATCAGGTTTCATTTTTCCTGAATCCGTATAAACATTCATTAAGATTAGTCCAAACAGCAAGGATCCTATTAGCACTATTAATTTTTTCATAATTAAAATCTCCTATCTCATTTTTCCAATCATGATATGAATACTCACTTTAGTGGCCTCAATCAATATTACTACAATTACGGCTGATATAGGTATATTTTAATATAAAAACTATTTTTTTTGATAAAAATAACAATTACATATGCCAATAGTTATAATTCCATTATGAAACATTATGCATCAAAAAAGCCTGCCATTGATTCGGCAGGCTAGTTTCTTCTCCTCTTATTGGTTCCATCCTCCACCCATTCAAAGATAGTCTTAATTCAGTAAAGTCAGGCTGATAAAGGCAATGCCAAATATACAGTACAGAATGAGGGTAAAGGGCTGGGGAAAAATAATATATACGATCATACTGATGATCATCAGCAGGATGCTGAAGGCATTTATCCTATCTCTCCACATACTCACCTTTGGTCAACTCCTTTTCCACAAGCGTAAGGTACATTTTCATCGCAAACTTCTTCCGGTGCTGCCTGGCCGGCTTTGAGGAACCACTTCTCCCACAGTCAAAGCGAACATCAGCAAAAATAGAGTTTCTTCTTCATCCTTCGTTCCTCTTTGTTATAATGGCTGTGTGCCTAATTTGGATTTTTTTCATTTTTCGTTAGTAAGTAAGCGACTGATAATTTATAATTATAAAATTGAACCCACTAAACAGCCATGTAGCCAAAATGATAAATTCATGAAAATAATTTAAATTTTCAGATTTTTTAAGGGGTATGAAGTGAATGATCTATAAAACTTTCAAGGTTGTATTGAGGACCATGCACAAAGGCCAAACCGAGGAATTCGCCTATGTATATGAAGGGAAAAGCCTGCTGATCGGCCGGGCAAGCCAGCACTCCAAAGCTGATTTCAGGCTTTACAATGACTTTGTTTCCAGGGAACATTGCCGGATTTATATGGAGGAAGGACAGCTCCTCATTGAGGATTTGGGAAGTAAACACGGCACCTCCGTGAACCAGATGCCGCTCGTACCGGGCAATCCCTGTCACATTGAACCGGGGGATTCGATTACGTTGGTCAATGGATTGATTGAATTCATAATCTCCATCGACAACGATTTAACAATGGATTTCACGCCGGTGAACCCCGCCGAATTCCTGCAAACCGTCGCTATCAATGAGCACCTTCAGACCGTGATCATCAATGAAGAAGCACCCATTAAAATGCCGACCAAGGAATTCAATTGCTTTAAACTGCTATATGAAAATTTGGACAACCTTATTTCAAAGGAAGAAATTGTCCAGCAAGTCTGGCCAGAGCGAGTCGGTGATCCCGAGCAAATTGTGACGGCAGAGGAAATCGCTTCACTGCTGTACCGCGTGCGGAAACGGTTAAATGGGCACTTTGCAATAAAGGCCGTCATTCAAAAGGGATATTATATGGAATCCATCCATTCATTCAATTTATCGGACTTATCATGACAATCATTAGAAAACATGAAAAAAGCATTGTGGATAACAATGCTTTTTTTCATGTTATATTGGATATGGAAAGTGTATATGTCCACGGTCCATTATCATTTCTTTGGCAAATCCAGATTAGTGAATTCATCGACTGGAACGATGTCTTCTTCCATATCCATCACCTTCAGCACAACCCGGTCTCCTACATTCGTCAACACCACATCAGATAGCGCATTGACACCTGGGTCCACCGAGAACCTCTTGGCATTGCCTTCGACGATTAAATGGAATACGTAGCCATTCGAGAGATTGGCATCATTGATCCTCATTACCTTCCCCTTTATTTCTTTCATCTCAAATCCTTTTTGAGGCGTCACACCGCTTACTTTCCCTAAAGAGGCAATCAGTTTTTTATAATTGCGGAAAGCTTCGTCTTTCGTTTTCCCAAAGACCACTTGGGGATTATCGCTATTGGCATAAACGATCGCCACACCTTGGAACTTACTGCCCTTTGTAACCGGAATTACATATGTGGGAGCACCGTAGATCGTATAGAAAATTCCATTAGTGGCTTTCCAGCCTGGATATTTGGACAAAAACTCACTCGCATTCGCGTTGGATTTTGCTTCCTTTCCGGTCAGAACGGACGTGACGCCTTTGTAGTACGTCATTTCACCTGTTTTGGCATTGAAAACACCATAACCTACAAGGGTTTTGGAGTTGCCTTTTGATTTAGCCCGGGTAAAGTCCACTACATAAATCAATTCGCCTTTTTC
The DNA here is from genome assembly GCF_057586375.1 of Peribacillus sp. SRI_006. Classification (NCBI taxonomy): domain Bacteria; kingdom Bacillati; phylum Bacillota; class Bacilli; order Caryophanales; family Bacillaceae; genus Peribacillus; species Peribacillus sp. SRI_006. The sequence goes on from NZ_JBYCZT010000012.1 coordinate 157,516, forward strand.
ATTAAACGTAACCTGCATATTATCCTCATTAGGAATCAGGACATCTTTCTTCGGCCCAATCAGGGACTGGTTTTTCCACCCGTGAATATATTTTCCCCAGTAAGTCCAATATTCCAGGGCTGTTTCCAATGTGAATGTCCGATCTACCCATTTAGGTTCTTTTCCTTTTGGATAGTATTTCGTGTCCCCCGTTTCCGGATTCACCAATACCACCCCGTCCACCACGGGACCGCTGCGGTATTTCAAATAATGTCCGACTGAAGCTACGAAGAAGGGCTTTCCTTCTTCATTCGGTTCCAAATATGAATCATGGATGATTTTATTCGGATATGCCTTGCGGATGGTCCTTTCCAAATCATGATCAAGGTACTGTGATGGAGCATACAGCATCTTCCCTTTGACAGTACTTGCCCCTTTATCCGTCGATATGGCGGAAATCAGATTATAACCTGGCGTGTATTCCGCTTTCCCGGCTTTTAAAAACCCGTCCATTTCAATGGGTGATGTATAAGCCAATTCATCATTGATATTGGTCAGACGGTATTCGCCTTCAGTGAAATATGATGCATTTTCTATTTTATTAATCGCCGCATCGCCTTTTGCGTCAGCCATTTTCACTGTAACGAGCGGCATGGTTTTTATATCTTGAACTTCTTCCAGCTCTTTTTTCTTATCGACCTTCGCCAATCCATGCAGATCTGCGGCAAAAGTGAGCGGGTAGAACAGCATGATGACCCATGCGGCAATCAACACGACACCCATCAAACTGTTGAGATGTACATTCCAAGGTGTTTTTGGCTGCTTTGCCGCTTCATTTCCCCTCCGATTCCGTCGGGTGCTTGAAGATTCAGTGGCCCTGTACATATACATGCTTGAATCGATGATGAGAATGAGCCCGAGAATAATGGCAAAACACGAAAAGAATGCAGCGGCAGTAAGATCCAGCAGCATGATATCGATAACGAAAAACAATATCGCAGCAGAAACTAAAAGTCTCAGCACTTGTTCTATGAAAAAAGGTATATCTTTTTTGGTGATTGCGTTCGTCCATCTCTGCGGAATCAAGGAAAGTCCCAATATGGCAAATGGTATTTTCATTAAAATTCCTTTTAAGATGAAACCGAGTAGTGAAAGTATCATGGTTTGAAAAATCTCTCCTTGTCATGTATGTTCCTATTTACCCATTTTACCACTTTTGTGCAACTAATTTACTATTTTTTAAAACTAGCGAAATTACGTCAAAACTATTTGTTCCACCGATGCTACTTTTTCCGATTCAATGTTTATATAGACTCTAGAAAAGAATCGATGCCAAAGGGGGCGAAGCCTAATGATTTATGAAGAAACATACCGATACCTATTAAGAAATGTATCCTCCACTGAATTCGATACGTGTTTGTACGCCTTGCTCCACAGTGATTGGGATGGGGTCATTCAGAGCCCGCTTCATATGATGGCCCGGGGAGTCGGAACGACAGAAAAGTACTTAAGGCAGATCATCCATAAATTCACCGCACCACAAGGATCACTAAAAAAAGTGTTTGTGCCTGTTCATCTAGGTGAAGATGTTTTGTACAAGTTTAACCTTGGTCCTGCAAGTAATCTTGGCTATAACAGGAAGACGGACCGTTATTGCAAAAAGTACCGTTTCTTTTATAGTGCTGCTTTCAAAGCCCTAACGATTCATGGAAAAAGGCTGCTGCTTATGGGTGCCTTCCGAATGTCCGTTTTGAAGTCTGAAGAAGTACTGTTCGATTATCATGAAATCGTTCCTGATTCCCGCTCGCCATTCACAAGGCAGCGCTTATTGGATGCAGTCGCTGCAATCCATGACGCTTTAGGCCATATCGTAAAGATTTCTTTTGCGAGCAGGGCTTTTTCAAAAAAAGAAGTTCTGGTATTCACCTTTACCGAAGGCGTCTTGGATGAGTATAAGGAAAATAGGGCGGAACGGACATTGTTGCGGAGAACGATTTTTAACTCTGGCTACCTTGGGCATATCAATGATTCTGTATGCAGGGAATTGGAACGGGTCGGCAAATATATTTTCCGTTCATTTCTGCAAGAAGCGACGAACATCTCCCATGATATCCAAAAGGAACTGCAGAAGTTAGCCCGTTTCATCTATTCTCATTCCCTTAAGAAATTTGGCCAGGCTCTACCTGCCAATAAGCAGTTGCTTCTTGCCCCAAAACAAGCCTCTGCTTATTTAAGCAAAATCATGTACAATGAAGCATTGGAACAGATGGTCAAGTATGCCCACCAGGCAGAATCCATCAAAAGCCTGCTTGAACGCGACCATTTTCATAGAAACATCTCCGAGAAAGCTCTCCGCCGGGAAGTGAATGATTTGGAAATGGATGAACATATCGAGCCCATTCTCCGTAAATACCATCAAGCGGACTTCATCCGCCATGTGCTGAACGACTGGTGCGAAACATGGCTCATTTCCCGTGTAAAGACAGTGACCGATGAATTCCGTGCGGAAGGAAAAGGAAAAAATACCGAAGATAAACAGGTCGCGGCCGAATATATGGCCCGCATTAGAAACGATGCATATGGCCAGTTGGACAGGCTGTTGACCTTGCTTCTCCAATTCGGCAATCATGCAGTGGCCCCGGACGTCCGGAACTTCCCTCTCACAAAGAAAAAGGAAACCCTCCAATCCTATTTCGCGATCCAAAAGGAGCGTCTCGATGTTCTCTCCATTTCGTCTTAAAATAATATGTTTTCCAAGAGAACGGATCCGTTCTCTTTTTTTTGCTTGTAACAAATGCCGACTGTGAATTGCAGAATGACGATTGTGGTTTGGTGATTGGCGCACTGTGGATTTCTCCTCTGAATTCGTGTATTGCATATGGCTTTTGTGGATAAGGGGACTTGGGAAGCAAGTTGTTTTGACGGCAGGCCATAAGACTTGTAAGGGCAGTGGCATTTATTATGGAGTTATTCCAAGGGTCTAAGCATGGGTTTATATAAAGGAACTGAAAAAGGTTTTAATCATCAGTATGAATAAGGGGTTGAATCTCGGCAGACAAACAGGCCCCCATTTAGAATGGAAAGCCCTCATGATTTGTTATGGTATTAATAATAGTTTCCCCGAACTTTTCCTGCTTTCAAGAAGTCGATGTGCATCCGCCCCATTTTCCAACGAAAAAAGAGTCGGTTCTTTGATGTGGATTTCCCCTGACAGAATCCATTGGAACAGCTCTGCTGTTCTTCTTGTCCGTTCTTCATGGGTAGTCAGGACGTTCCAAAGGTCTCCGCCAATTAATGCCTTGGATGTATCCATTAACATCCTGGGATCGATTTTCTCGGGATCACCGCCTGCCATCCCAAAGAATACGACAGCTCCTCCAGTCTTGGTCGCACGGAAACTATCCATCAAGGTTTGGCCCACTGATTCATAAACGACATCAACGCCTTTACCGCCGGTAACATCCTTAATGGACTCCACCCAGTCCGATCCGTAAAGGAAAACATGATCCGCACCCATTTGTTTGGCAACAGCCGCTTTATCATTTGATGAGGTCAACCCAATGACCTGACCGCCCTTCATCTTGATCATCTGTGTCAGTAATTGACCGACTCCGCCTGCAGCGGCATGGACCAGAATGGTTTCCCCTTCTTTAACTCGATGGCTGTCATGCGTTAAATATTGGGCAGTCAATCCTTGAAGTAAAACGGAAGCGGCCGTTTCGAAGGTAATGCCCTCAGGCAGCGGCAACAGCTTATCAGCTGGAACTGAAACCAGCTCCGCATTGGCATGGGGAACATCAGCGAACCCGACACGATCTCCTGCTTTCACATGATGGACATCTTCCCCGGCATATTCGATGACCCCTGCCCCTTCATACCCTAGAATGAATGGGGGATCACCCACCAAATGATAATTCCCTTTCCTTCTATATACATCAGCAAAATTCAATCCAATTGCTTTCATTCGAACGATCACGGCTGATTTTGAACGTTCAGGTTCTGCAATTTCCCTTACAGACAGAACTTCCGGCCCGCCGAAATCATCAAAGACAAGTGCTTTCATCATCCTAACTCCCTTCAATGTATCTTCATTATTTAAGATATAGGATGGACCCTTCGATGGCAAGAAACACAAAAGACCGCCCAGCCATTAAAGGCAGGAGCGGTCACTACGTTTACTCAATCTGTATTGGAACCAGGACCGTTCTTTCGTTTATTTGCAGAATATTCCTTACCGTGTGCTTCATGTTCTGCAATGATATCCGCTTTCGGTATATGGTTATTCTTTTTTGGTGAAGCGATGCGGTTGCGATGTTTTTTTCCCATGATCTATCTCCCCTTCAAACAATGTATTTTTTAGTTGAACTAATGTTAGCTTGTCCGATTACCACCGAAAATACCGGCAAAATAAGCACTTCATAATAAAGGAAAAACCCTTATCGAGACCGAATAGATAGAAAACTGATTTATGAGGAGGGAAAAAATGTTTCCTGAATTGAACACGGAAAGGTTACGCTTACGGGAAATTCGTGAAAGTGATGCGGAAGCTCTTTTCCAATGCTTATCAAAAGATGAAGTCACCCGCTTTTATGGACAGGATTCATTGGAAAATGTCGAACAGGCCAAGGATATTGTAGCAGCCTTTGCGAAAAACTATCATGAAAAACGAGCCGTTCGATGGGGAATTGAAAGAAAAGATACACAGGAATTGATTGGCACCATCGGTTTTCATGCCCACAGTCCCAAATACAGACGGGCGGAAATCGGTTATGAAATCCATCCAGCACATTGGCGTAAAGGATTTGCGTCAGAAGCGCTTAAGGAAGCTATCGCCTACGGTTTCAACGACCTTGATTTAACCCGTATCGGCGCGGTCGTTTTTCTGGAAAATCAGCCATCAAGTGAGCTCTTGCTTAAGCTGGGTTTCATCCAGGAAGGAGTATTAAGGAGTTATATTTACCAAAACGGGATCCCTCATGATACATATGTCTATTCCTTGCTGAAGTGAAACCAACTTCTTTGGAAGGTTGCACCTGAAGAAATTCGCGACACTCCTGCCTATAATAGTCAGTCGGCGGAAAGGGTGCGAATTTCAGGTACCAAGATTCGGTTCTGTCCGGAGCATTCTTCCCCCATTCCATTTACTTATTTTGGTAGAATAAAACCACAAATAATCTTCCTTAATATTCCAAATTACCTACAAAAAAAAGCCACCAAAACATGGCGACTCCCACTTCACGATTTAGGTGACTACAAGATAGTCCTTCAAGGCCTGCTGCAGCGTTCCCTTTGTTTCTGCTTTATTATCGAGCTGAATCCCTGAACGGATCATTTTCGTAACAACCTCTGGGCGTAATCCAGTCACCACAGCTTTACACCCCATCATTGCCGTTCCATCGAGGATTTTCATCAAATCAGTGATCATTTCAACTTCGATTTCGATGATACCGGACAAATCCAAGATCAAGGTTTGTATCCGAAGTTTACCTATCTCCATCAATACCTTTTCTTCGATTATCTGTATCCGTGAATAATCGATTGTCCCAATTAACGGAAGGACACAAGTGGTGGAAGTGATGGGAATGATCGGGACGGATAGATTTTCCACCAAGTTTTGCTGAGCGAGAATCAATTTGTCTTTGTAATCGGAGTAACTGACGAAAAAGGATTTAAGAAATTCATCAACCTTTTCATTCACTATTTTTTCTAAATCAAAAAAGACCTTGGAATCCTCAATAAACGCTTTCTTTTCTTGTTCGAACTTATAAAGAAAGGTCCAAAGCGTTCTGCGGAGGGCCTGAATCCATTCCAGCTTGAATGAAAGCGTCAAGGAGTGGGTTGCCCACGTAACTCCCTCTTGTTCGGCAAAGGAAATCAAATCCGTTTCATTCTGCTCCACTATATAACGGACGAGCTTATGTGCATTATTCAAAAGATCGACATTTCCAATCAGAAGGATTTCTTCGATTTTATCCCTGACATTGACCGCTGCTGATAAAAGATATTCTTCAAACTCACTTTTATTCTGCAAAAGGAATTCCATTATTTTATCTTCATCATAAACAAAACTCACTCTTCTCCACTCCCTTTTTGAACATCCAACTGTGATTTTTGTTACTATTTACTTTCTATATGTGTGGAGTTTTTTCCTGCTAATCGCTCATATATTAAAGAGAAGGTATTGAAGCTGGTTAAATCTCCTCTCCTGAAAAAACATTTTTCGATGCGGAAGAAAAGATCAGATGGGTGGAAGATTTCCCGTATTTAATGGCTTCATCGACGAAGTCTTCCAGCGTTTCCATCGAATATGTACTTATTTTAATAAGATAACTGTATTGACCGGCTAACCGGTGGCATTCCAGTACTTCCGGGTGACTCAAGCTAAATTGATAAAAATCTTTGCATCTATCCGTTTCGAATAATATGAATGCCGTAATGCTCCTATCAAGTTTTTCAAGTGATATTTCCGTTTTATACCCCTTTATCACTCCGCTTTCCTCTAATTTATTCACACGTTCTTTCGTTGCTGGTGCCGTTAAGGACACTTCTTGCGCCAGTTCTTTCATGGACATGCGCCCATTATTCTCCAGCAAGGAAAGTATTTTTTTATCCGTTCGATCCAACTCAATCGCCCCCACTTTTTATTATTAACAGAATCCTTTCAAATACATTATAAAATAAAAAGAAATGAGATGAATACGTAATTAATCACATGTATAAAGGAATTTGCTTTTTATATAATTAATTCAAATATAAATAAGGGGATGCTGTTATGAAAAAAGTATTGATGCTGCTATCCAATGGATTCGAAGCGGTTGAAGCAAGTGTGTTTACAGATGTATTGGGGTGGAATAAATTAGAGGGCGATGGCACCACTGACCTGGTTACGGTGGGACTTCACGAACGATTGAAATGCACCTGGAATTTCATCGTGCAGCCCGAACTGACCCTCGATCAAGTGAACCTTGATGACTACGATGCTCTGGCCATTCCAGGAGGCTTTGAAGAAGCCGGTTTCTATGAGGATGCCTATGATCAGAGGTTTCTTGATGTGATCAAGCATTTTCATAATAAGAACAAAATCATCGCAACCATTTGTGTAGGTTCCCTCCCACTAGGAAAAAGCGGGATATTGAATGGAAGAAAAGCCACAACATACAACCACCCAACCAGTAAGAGACAGGGGCAGCTAAAAGATTTTGGGGCGATTGTCGTGAACGAACCGATTGTCGTCACGGACAATATCATTACATCCTACAATCCATCCACAGCATTCGATGTTGCCTTTACGCTCTTGGAAATGCTCACTTCCAAAGATAATTGTGAACATGTGAAGGAATTGATGGGTTTCCATTAAGAATATCTTCGAAACCTACACGATTGGGGGGTGATTTCCGCTCAAGAAACCTGCTTATCCGCGGGCGGTCGGGGAGTCGCACTTTGTTACAAAATACAGATGGAAATCATACTTGGAGTCGAAGGTAATACTTTAGGTCAGTTGATTCAGGAACCTTATTTAAATACTTTTTCTGAACTCTTTCTCCTACAGTCTTTTTAGAAGGATGAAAACTTGAAACATGGAAGATATCAAAGCAATTATGAAGTACAACGGACCGAGAAAGCAGCGGCAAAAAGAGGTACGGAATGGTCTAATTCCAAACCATGATTTTAAAAGAAACCTTTGGTTATGTTTTTTACAATTTTATATGGATGAAACCCTTAAAAGATTGAAGAAAATTGCGACACTCCTGCCGAATAACTGGCTAGCCGAGACCCCGCAGCCGCTTGCGGTGAGGAGGCTTGGCAGACAGTGGAGGAAAGGGAGCGGATTTCTGAAATCAACTGGATCCTTTTTTTACACAAAAAAAACTGCAGGCAAACTCGTTTTGTTTTTCGAGTTGATCTGCAGTCTGGGGTTCCGAGTGAATTCGGAACCTGTTTCACGTTATTTCCAATAAGCCAATGAACGGGTTTTCATGGATGCACGGAACTGTTTTGTTGATTCCGGCAAGGCTTTATTCGTTGCATAATCGATGATGACACCATACCGGCGAATGACATCGAGACTACCCAGCTCGCCATTGGCGAATTTATCTTCCACGCTTTGTATGTTTTCCTCGAGCCTGTTGTTCCTGCTATTTAAGTATGCTTACACAACAATATTATTTATCAGGTGTTTCCGATGTGCCTTCCTCGCTGTTTTTGAGGTAAACTTCAGAAATTCCATTCATACCTTCCATTAGTTGCGTTTTAGTATATTCCATACTGCCAACCAGTTTATGAAGCTTCTTATCATTATTCTCTTCTGTAAGTTTAGATTCTGGATCCGTCACATTTTTTCACCTCCATCATTTAGGATGGCAAATCAAGATGGAAATATGTACGACAGGCGTCGATGGCAGACACCCTCTTACAGTACACTTTAGGTAAAAACAGGTAACTTTCATTAATATCTGTACTTCAAATAAGCAGGAAAAGATGATTTTATGAATCTTTTTTAAAAAATCAGCTGTTTTCAAGCCACTAAAGGGATATACTATAGTTTAGCTTTTATTACATTTTTGTTAGTATTTTTTCTCGTCTCACATTGTGTAATATTTTACAAGTTTTTCTAATTACATCAACAAAATGCTTATTGCAAAGGAGAATTGGATATGTCAGAAACGATTACCCAATCACAAACTGAACAACTTAATGCCCGCCAAAAACAATTAGATGTACTGGACCAATTATTAAAGCCTGAGGTTCAGGAATCATTGAACACTTTAGTCGAGCAGTTACCAAAACTAACTGAGTTAGTGAATATTTTAACAAAGTCTTATGATTTCGCTCAATCGGTTGCGACTGATGATGTGTTGAAAAATGATACGGTCAGCGCCATTTCGGAGATCGCGACACCTGTGGTCCATTCAGTGAAAGGGCTTGCTGCTAATGCCATCGAGGCTAAGGATCGTGCAGAAGCGAATAATGATGTAATCGGTCTTTTTGGTTTGTTAAGGATGATGAAAGATCCGGAAGCACAAAAGCTTTTCCGTTTCGCCCAAGCATTTCTTGAAGTCTCTGCAGAACGTAAAAACCAAAAATAATTTGATAACTTTCAATCAGTAAGGACGGGGGATTAACTATGTCAAAACAAATCGTCATCTTAGGTGCAGGTTACGCAGGATTACTATCTGCCTTATCCGTACGTGAATATTACAAAAAGGATGAAGTGCAGGTCACAGTGGTGAACCAATTTCCAACGCACCAAATCATCACCGAATTGCACCGTCTTGCAGGCGGATCCATTTCTGAACAAGCCGTTTCCATTCCTTTGGAAAAGCTTTTCAAAGGAAAAGATATCGACCTTGTCATTTCCAAAGTGGAGTCATTCTCGGTCGATAATAAAGAAGTGAAACTTGCCAATGGTTCCACATTATCTTATGATGCCCTGGTTGTTGCTTTGGGAAGCCAAACAGGATTCTTCGGCATTCCGGGACTTGAGGAAAACAGCATGGTCTTGAAATCCGTAAATGATGCAAACAAGATTTACAAACATATCGAAGATCGCATTCGCGAATATTCTCAAACGAATAATGAAGCGGACGCAACCATCGTGATCGGCGGCGGCGGATTGACGGGCGTTGAGTTAATCGGTGAAATCGTGGATCATTTCCCTAAAATCGCCAAAAAGTTCGGAGTGGACTTCAAGGACTTGAAAATCAAGCTTGTGGAAGCTGGTCCAAAAATCCTTCCAGTACTGCCTGATCACTTAATCGAACGTGCCATGACAAGCTTGGAAGCACGCGGCGTTGAATTCCTGACAGGTCTGCCTGTAACGGGTGTTAAAGGAAATCAAATCGAATTGAAAGACGGACAAACGATAACGGCCAATACGCTTGTTTGGACAGGCGGAGTTGCGGCTCTTCCTATCGTAGGCGAATCAGGCCTTGAAGTAGATCGCGGCAAAGCAACCGTCAATGAGTATTTGCAATCCAAATCCCATAAAGACGTATTCGTTGTCGGCGACAGTGCCGTTGCGTTCCCTCCAGAAGGCGGCCGTCCATATGCTCCTACTGCACAAAATGCTTGGCAAATGGGTGAGCTCGTTGGATACAACCTATATGCAGCATTTGAAGGCAAGAAACTTGAAGAATTCTCACCTGTAAACTCAGGTACACTTGCGAGCCTTGGCCGTAAGGATGCAGTGGCAACCGTTGGGGCCAATAACACGTCCCTTAAAGGCCTTCCGGCTACATTGATGAAAGAAGCAAGTAATGTTCGCTACCTATCACACATCAAAGCCCTATTCAGCCTGGCTTATTAATTCTAATTGACGTGACATGTTCACGGTACATGCCCTTTATTCCCGTTTGGGAGTAAGGGCATTTTTCATATCAAAAAAGGCGGGCACCCGCTGAAGGGGTCCCGCCATATTTCACTCTACATTACTATGTTTGGAATAAGTAAGCTCGTGGCTGATGGACTCGGTTAATGAATAGTCCAAGCATACTGCATCACATAAAACATGTACACATTGATCAAACAAAGAACTTAAAGGCTGGACGCTTTTCGTTTCATGTTCCAAGCGATTTTTCGTTGCTGCCGGTATCACCAAGACCTCATGAGAGACATTCGCCAATTCCGATTGGTCATTCGTCGTGATCGAAAACACCTTGCATCCCACTTCCCTGCCTTTTGCTGCAACTGATATCACACTTTTGGTCGAGCCGCTCCCGCTAATGGCTATGATCAGATCGCCTTTCGAAATAGAAGGGGTAATCGTTTCCCCGACTGCATAGACGTTTACGCCAAGGTGCATCAATCTCATCGCAAAGGCTTTGGCCATGAAGCCCGATCTGCCTTCACCAACGATGAAGATCCTGGTGTCGGTCCGTAAATTTTTTAGGAGCACATCCGTTACCCCTCCGTCCATTTTGTGAAATACACCGTTCATTTCTTCTAAAATAACCCCAATTTCCTTCTTCAAACTTCCTTCACACCTTTCTTTCCATTCACCGTTTCCTTAAATAGACGGGCAGCTTCTGCTGGATTCTTTGCTTTTGTAATCGCCGAGCCAATGATGATGACATCCAGCCCCTTCCTGACCATTACAGGCAAGGACGAAAGAGTGATCCCTCCTGCTGCAGCCCTCATGGACCCAGCATGATTTCTCATATTGATCATGGCATGACCTGAATTCTCCTGGCTGTCCTTGCTTACATGCTCACAGAATATCGCCTGACGGTAAATCCGTAATTGCTCAAGCCGGGTATCGGATACATTCAATAAATCAATCATGATCTGCCCCTTGTATTCACGCGCTTTTTCCAAGCATTTTTGGATGGTTACATCCGATGCAGCCCCCATTACCGTAGCTATATCAGCCCCGCTTTGAAAGCAAAGATCCATTTCATAAGCCGCATTGTCCATCGTCTTCATGTCGGCAACGATTTTTTTATCCGGAAAGTGATTTTTCATTTCTTTGATGCTATTCACTCCGAACTCTTTAATCAGGGAAGTCCCCACCTCAATCCAATCAATCGAGGCTTCCACGCTTCGTGCCATTTCAATGGCTTCCTCCATATTCATGCGATCCAACGCCAGCTGTATTTTCATGACGAAGCCACCTTCATTTGCTTGACTGACGTAACCGCAGGCTTTTTAACCATCAATGTGAGTAACGCTGAAATCAATAACGATCCCGCCATGAAAATATAGGATGCTCCAGGCCCGCCGGTCAATCCGTTTAAATATCCGACGAAATAAGCACCTACAAATGAGCCAAGCGCTCCCATGCTATTAATCAGGGCCATTGCTCCGCCTGCCACATTCCTTGGGAGAATTTCAGGAATGATGGCAAAGAACGGTCCATATGGCGCATACATCGCACCGCCTGCAATAACCAACAGGGCATATGAAAGCCAGAAATTCGATGTGCCGAGCATGAAAGACCCGAAGAATGCGATTGCCCCCACAAGCAGCGATGTCCAAACGAACGTTTTTCGATTCAATGTTTTATCCGAAAAATAGGATAGTGCCAGCATCGAAATGACCGCTAACAAATAAGGTCCGGCTGAAAGCCAGCCCGTTGCTACTATATCCATGCTCGACGCTTGTTTAATAATGGACGGCAGCCACATGACGAACCCATAAACCCCGATGCTCCACATGAAGTATTGGATACTGAGGACGATGACCTGCTTTGACTTAAAAGCTTCCCTATAATTTTTCACAGGTTTTAATGCAGCCTGTTCTTTCTGGAGGGTCGCTTCCATATCTTGCTTTTCCTGATCTGTAAGCCACTTGGCATCTTTGGGACGGTCATTGACGACCTTATACCAGATAAACGCCCACAGGACAGCCGGAAGTCCTTCAATGATGAACAGCCATCTCCAGTCGAATGCCTTCAATAGGTAGCCGGAAAGGATCGACATCCACAATACAGTAACTGGATTCCCCAGAATCAAAAAGGTGTTGGCCCGGGAGCGTTCTTCTTTTAGAAACCAGTGGCTTAAGAAGACGAGCATCGCGGGCATAACAGCGCTTTCAACAACACCAAGCAAGAAGCGAATCGGATAGAGCCATGCCACACTTGTTGCCATCCCCGTCAAGGTCGCCAGTCCTCCCCAGAGAATCAAGCTCCAAAAAATCAGGATTTTGGCACTTTTCTTTTCTGCGTAATGTGCACCTGGAATTTGAAAGAAGAAATAACCAAGGAAAAACAGCGCGGCCAGAAAGGAGGATACCCCGGCTGTGATATTAAGGTCTTCCCCCATTCCTCCCGCTACGCCAAACCCATAGTTGGCACGGTCGAGATAAGCGAGACTGTATGTGATGAACACTAAGGGGATCAATCTCATCCACCTTTTTCTCGAAGCTACTTGTAATTGAGACATGATTGAAGCACTCCTTTTTTCATAAAGTGTTCTAGCTCTTCCATATCAGGAAGGCCTTCGTGATCTCCGGAAGACATCACGGCCTTAGCCCCTATCGCATTTCCGCGTAAAACTGCTTCTTCATTCGATGCCCCTTCCAGTAAAGCGCTGATTACCCCGACAGCAAACCCGTCTCCTGCCCCTACGGTATCCACGACTTCCGCTACGGTAAAACCCGGTACCTCCTTCCTTTCATCTTGGGTTGCAAAGTAGGCTCCTTCTTCCCCGAGTTTAATCACTACAAGCTTAACACCGAGTTCGAGGTAGTAACTGGCGATATCCTCTTTGTTGCTGTATCCTGTAAGAATTTCACCTTCCTGAATTCCGGGAAGCAGCCAATCCGCCTCCTCCGCAAACATATTGACGATGCTGATCATCTCCCTTTCATTCGGCCAGAGTGATGGACGCAGATTTGGATCGAATGAAACGGTTACACCCTTTTGTTTCAGATGTTTCAAGACTTGCCATGACAGATCTCTGAAACTGCCGGAAATGGCAGGAGGTATCCCCGTTAAATGCAGGTGCTGAGTTGAAGGGAGTTTCTCCAGGGGAAAGTCCTCCAGGGAAATCTTACTGGCGCTTGAATTCTTCCTAAAGTATTCAACGACCGGATCTCCTTGTTCGACTTTGGATTTTAACTGGAACCCAGTTGGATTGAATGGATCCATCAAAACATGGGAGACATCCACCCCCTCATTTGTGAGCGTTTTCATAATCATGCGCCCGAACGAATCATCGCCCACCTTGCTCATCCATGCAGTTTTAATCCCTAACCTTGACAGGCCAATTGCTACATTCGTTTCGGCCCCTGCCACATAACGCTTATAACGCATGCAATCATCAAGGCTGCCCGAATCCTCAGCAATGAACATCGCCATTGCCTCTCCCATCGTCAGTACTTTAAGCTCGTTCATGGCTGACCTCCTGTTCCATTTTCATAAGTGAAATATAAGTCGCTACATTTTCCAATGTTACCGGGAACTCAATCGCTACCGGACAAGCGCCATTAAACTTTTCCAATAACTCCATTACCTCAGGCAGCAGCGGCATCGATACCGGCTCAGTCACCCAACCCTCTTTCTCGCGCTTCACTTGCTTCAAATGAATATAGTCCACATATCCCGCTAAATCCTTCGCAGCTTCCATTGGAACTTCTTCTGTATACAGCCAATTGCCCGTATCAAATGTCAGTCTAATCGGGATATCGAACTTTTCGGAGCAACTCAGGAAATGAGCGATCCGGTTTACATTTCCACCGCCAAGCGTCTGATCATTCTCGATGGTGATTTTCATTTCACGGTTTTGCAGATTTTCCACCAAGGCTTCATTCATTCGAAACATATCTGTTTCAAAAAAATCGTAGTTTCCTAGAGGCATCTTCAGCAATTCCGCTCCCAATTCATCCGCTTCCCTTGCCAAGCGTTTAAAACCTATTTCATTCATTTGATGGTTCGAGCCGATCAGGAATTCAGGAGCGGAATAATAAATGTCCAAGTTAAGCTCCCTGCATAAGGCACCCAATTCTTCCAGAGAATCATCCGGCGTCAATAATTCTTTTCTGATTTCGATTCCATCAGCTCCAGCGGCTGCTACTAGTTTTATGATTTCAAGATGTCCGAGCGCTTGAAGCTTTTCGGCCGGTATTGAATTCATGCATACAAAGACTTTCATATTAATCCTCCTGACCCCAAAATGGTATCGGTACCATTTTGTGAGTTAATAAAGTCTTCAAGTTTAGAAGACTTATGATTTTTGTATAAATGGAGTCGTTTCCCTTATATTCAATTTCGCTTGATACGCCATTGTCTGCGCTGGGGAAGCCTGTCCATCAATGCGGCGCAGGATCATTTCCATAGCAGCGACCCCGATTTGGTATGTGGGCTGTTCAATCGTTGTAATGCCCGAATAAACGATGGTGCTCCAATCCGGATTATCAAATCCCATCATTGCTAAATCTTCCGGGACTGACAGTTTCTTTTCTTGTAAAAGTAGAATTAATTTTAATAGCACGACACTATTTGCCGTCAATATAGCTCTTGATGCGCCTTTTGAGTCATCTAAAAAATGCTTGAGCTTGGACTCGACATCTTTTAAATCATCGACATTGACCTCATAAACATCACCTGAACTCGGATGGCTGTGGCTCATCAACGTTTGCTGAAAGGATAGCCGCCGCTCATGCCTGGTACTGACATTGCTGGCAGGTTCGCTGAAAAAAGCAATTCGTTCATAGTTTTGGCCAACCAAATAATTGACCGCTTGTGAAGTAGCCTGAAAATTATCCAATCCTACCGTATCGATTTCAAGATCTGGCACCTTCCGATCCAAAAGGATGATCGGGGTCTTTTGCTCTTGCATCTGTTTTAGCATGTCGTGATTACCGCCAGTCGTATGAATGATAAGCCCGTCGATGCGATGGGATAAAAGCATATCAAAATAGCCTCTTTCCTTCTCGGGGTTATTATCCGAATTGCAAATCATCAGATTATATCCATTCTGGCTGCATATATCCTCAGCCCCCCGAAGGATGGCCGTCGTATATGGATTGTTGATGTCCGCCACGATGATTCCAATCAAATAACTCTTATTGCTTTTGAGCCCTCTTGCCATCGTGTTTGGGCGGTAATCCATTTTGTTGATTGCCAGCTCGATTTTCTTACGGGTTTTGTCAGAGAGTTCATCAAATCTCCCCCCTAAATACCGGGAAACAGAGGTCTTTGAAACACCTGCTTCTCTAGCAACATCGTAAATTGTAACCTTTACGTTTTCTTGTTTAACCATTACATTCATCCATTCGCGAATTTTGGAACCGCTTCCATTTTTATAAATATTAACACATTACCAATGAATGTCAATCCATTTTATTCAAATTCTTTTTCTTCCGCTGAAAATGCGTAGCTAAGCTGACAGCCCGTTGTTTTTTTTCACCGCACTCCTTCATTTCCCTATACTAAAATATATTAACTAAACTGTATAATATAAACAGTTACAGAGAGGGGAAGGCTTTTTTTGATGAAAAATAAATATTCAAAATGGTTACTTGTTGTAGTTATATGTATGGGTGTTGCTATCGGAGGTTATTTGTATTATTCCAGTATTGCAATTGGAGGCACATCTGATAATGGTATGTGGAAAGCAAATTATAAGAAAAACTCTGATGAAACAGTTGGCGGATGGATTGGACATCTTCAACAAAAGTCTGGTGGCAAGGTCAAGATAAAAGTAGTAACCTTTACTGATAATGGAAAAATAGTAGTGGAACATAAGGGATTTACAGAAGGAAAAAGTGAAGATGGCTCTGTTACAAAATTAAATCCGTTATCAACGGATTTTTATTTGGGTGATCCTCCAAAAAAAGAGCATGTGTACAAGTTGCATATTACATGGGAGAAAAAAGGACAGCCCAAGACAGATACTTTTCTTCTAAAATAAAAGAGCTTACGTTCATGCAAGGATATATCTGATAAATTATGGAGCCATTTTGAAACAAAATGGCTCCTTTTATAGACATGCATTACATTTTATTCGGCGTTGAAATTCCCAATAAACTTAGCGCATCCTTCAATACGATCGCAACGGAAAAAGCGAATGAGAGCTTCATTTGTTTCCATTCATCTTCCACTAGGATTTTCGAATGTGCATAATACTTATTGAATGCACGCGATACATGCAAGCTGAATTTCGCGATTTGTGATGGATCGGCTTGTTCAAATGATTTTTGGACAATGATCGGGTATTGCTCCAGCAGCTGGATGACTGGCCACGCATATTCGCCTAAAGCTTCATATTGGATGGCCTGCTCTTTAAAATCACCTTTTTCAAGCAAGGAGGAAATTCGCGCATATGTGTACTGTACATATGGGCCCGTTTCTCCCTCAAAATTCATCATTTGCTCTAATGAAAAATCAATATCGTTCATGCGGTTATTTTTTAAATCATTAAAGATTACCGCTCCGACACCGACCTGTCTTGCAACCAGTTCTTTCTGTTCAAGCGCTTGATTTTTTTCTTCAATATTGCGCTTCGCAGTTTCGATCGCCTCTGCCAATACATCCGCAAGCAGCACGACTTTCCCTTTACGGGTCGACATTTTCTTACCGTCTTTTAGCATCATGCCAAATGCTACGTGCTGTAAGTCTTTTGACCACTCATACCCCATTTTTTCAATGACGTTAAAGAGTTGTTTAAAGTGCAGGGATTGTTCATTTCCGACCACATAAAATGTCTTCTTTGCCTCATACTGTTTTTTACGATACATGGCTGCAGCTAAATCACGTGTGGCATAAAGTGTCGCACCATCGGTTTTCGTAATCAAACAAGGCGGCATATCTTCCAATTGCACGACATAGGCACCTTCTGAAAGGGCAAGCAGGCCTTTTTCTTTTAGTTCCCCGACAACCGCATCCATTTTATCATTGTAAAATGCTTCGCCGGCATAGGAATCAAAACGGATGCCCAATAAATCATAAATCGTCTCGAATTCTTTTAAAGACGCATCCCTGAACCATTTCCACAATGCCAGTGCTTCCTCGTCCCCGTCTTCAAGCGACTTGAAGCTTGCTCGTGCTTGGTCATTCAACGATTCATCGGTTTCTGCTCTTTCATGGAACTTCACATAGATTTTCAATAATTCCTGAATCGGCGAAGCTTCGATTGCCTCTTTGTCTCCCCACAGCTTATACGCGACAATCAACTTGCCGAATTGCGTGCCCCAATCTCCTAAATGATTGATACGCACGGCATTGTAGCCATTTTTTTCGGCAATGTTGGCCAGTGCATTTCCTATGACCGTAGAGCGTAAGTGCCCCATGGAAAAAGGCTTGGCAATATTCGGGGAGGAATAATCAATCACGACATTTCCCTGTCCAGGCTGCATCGAACCATACTGATCCTTTTCCCTTAATATCGTTTGCAGCACGTTTTCCGTCACCATCTGTTGATTGACGAAGATATTCAGATAACCTCCCACTACGTTCACTTCTTGAATCAACGTACTGTTTAGTTGTTGAGCTATTTCCGACGCAATCACCTGAGGCGATTTTTTGAATTTTTTCGCAAGAGTAAAGCATGGGAAGGCGACATCACCTAACTCCATCAATTTCGGCTTTTCCATTAATTTTTCTATTTCACTTGCTGGCATTTCATTGTTCAAAGCAGTTGAAATCAATTCTGCAATTGGTTTATTCATCGACATTTTCCCTCCTAAACAAAAAAGCCCCCGCCTCTAAATAAGAGACGAGAGCATGAATTCCCGTGGTACCACTCTAGTTGCCACAAATTGCGGCCACTTTCCATTGTTAACGAGGTGACTCCCCGATATTCCCTACTGAACGTTTCAAGAAATTTCTCCAAAGTGCGCTTCATTCATCCGACCTGCATTAGGCTCCCACCATCCCTAACTCGCTTTCCATTTCAAAATGAACTACTCTCTTCATCACAGAATTTTCAATATTATAATTTAATCCATCGTACACAATTTAAAAAAACGTGTCAACACAATTTAAGAAACAAATCCTAACCAGCCGGTAACTTCATTTTATCCTTGATCGTCGAAAAATACTTCCGTACTGTCCCAATTGTGCCGCTTTGATTGGACGGCTCAATATTGGATGGACCATCGGCTAACAGCCCTAACACTCCCATTTCCCGGCCATTATGGCTGGTAGGCCCATCAATAAGCTCTGGGGAGTATATTCGCTTGCCATCCATTATGCTGCGAATCGAGCAGACTAACTCTTCACCCGGGTTATCCTTCAATAAATAACCACTTACATCAGCCTTTAATGCGAGTTGAAAATAACCAGTCCTTCGAAATGTCGTTAAAATGACCACTTTGCATTCAAATGACCTTAATGCTTCCGCTGCCTCAAGTCCGCTCATTACAGGCATCTCCATATCCAAGATGCAAACATCAGGCCGTAATTGCTGTACAAGAGCCATCGCTTCTTCTCCGTTACTGGCTTGCCCGACAATTTCTATATCTTCTTCAAGATTGAGTAGAGAACTTATTGCCTCTAAAAGCATTTGCTGATTTTCTGCAATGACAATTCGAATCATTTTTAAGTTCTCTCCTTTATCGAGTTCCTTATATGAAACAAAGACTCCCCAAATCCGAGGATTATTAAGGGAGTCTTGAATGATACATGAACGTTACAGTTCAGATTTCACTTGAGCGGGAACACTTTTTTTCGTTAAATATTTTATGTCCTTGAAACTGACGAAATTCTTGGATTCCTCATCCCATAAACGGAAACGGAGTGAGCGCAAGCTTGTCGCAAGAGTGATCGTCGGAACGTTCTCTAAAGGCTGCGTATTATTATGCGCCATTTCCAATTTATAGTTAGGCACCCTTGGACTTAAATGATGAACATGATGGTAACCGATATTGCCAGTAAGGAACTGCATCAGTTTTGGAAGCTTATAAAAAGAACTTCCCTCCACTGCTGCCAATACATATTCCCACTCTTCATTTTCTTCAAAATAAGAGTCCTCGAATGTGTGCTGGACGTAAAACAGCCAAATGCCGATTGAACCGGAAATCATGAAAATGGAACCTTGTACCAGAAGGAACGACTGCCAGCCTACTGCCAGGCAAAGCAATGCCGCAAAAACGACGATTAATACATTCGTCAAATACGTATTATTTTTTTCCTTCTTTCTAGCACCTTTACGGTTAAATCTATTTTTAAGAAGGAAAACATAAATCGGCCCCAAACCAAACATGACCAACGGATTACGATAAAAACGATAAGCAAAACGAAGTTTAAACGGTGCAGCCAAATACTCATCTACCGTAAGGGTCCAAATATCACCTGTACCCCGCTTATCCAAATTACCGCTTGTTGCGTGATGCACAGAATGCTCATGTCCCCATTGATCAAACGGGAATAAAGTCAAAACACCCATGATCGTACCGACGATTCTATTCGCACGGCGGTCTTTGAAAAATGAATGATGCGTACAATCATGAAAAATGATGAATATTCTCGTCAAGAATCCTGCAGCAAACACAGCTGGGATTAAAGCTAACCAATAAGAAACGGAAAGACTTATATATGCTAGGTACCATAAAATGATGAACGGCCCCAAGGTATTGATGATCTGCCATATACTTTGCTTTGTCGTTGATTGTTCAAAAGGAGCAATTTGTTTTTTCAAGGATTTCGTATTTTGCAAGGTCATATTTCAATTGCACTTCCTTTTATTTGTCGTTATCCATAGTATAAAGAATCCAACCTGATTTTATTAGTACCAGGTGTCATGACTAGAAGATGACAAATGTCATGTACAAGTCATTTCCAGTGACAAACGTAAAAAAGGCCAACCAGGAAGAACCGGTTAACCTGTACACAAATATAGGATTTCTTTATCTTCAAAATAACAGGCGGCCTTACTTTAAGAACAGGACTGTCAATGCTTACAGTCCCATCAGTAAGCAAATGAAGGCCCGTTACTCTCCTTTTAAAAATAAATAAAGACCATAATCCGTCGAAGTTGAGGCATAACCCATTTGGCGCAGCATGGCCGTGATATTGCCGCGATGATAGGTTCCATGATTCACGACATGCGGTACCAGTTCGGCTGCACTTGTTTTCATTTGTCCGCCAGCTGGATTCTCAATCATTAGAGGCTTATCTAAATTTTCTTTTTGGCCAAGCAGCGATTTGTACCGCTCGGACAACTCAATAAACATGGCCTCCATTTCCTCCAATTCCTTTGACTTCATTTGTTCCTTCCGTTGTTCAGCCAGCTCCAATGCATGATTCATGCTTTTACCGGAAAAAACCTCCGCCCACCCCAGATCGGAAAGATACACATGGGCCATCACACTCGATATTGATGAAAACACACTTTGAACTTCTTGATGGTATACATCCTTTGGAAGCTCTTTTAAACGGTTGAAAATCTGATTATTTGCCCATATGTTGTAATCATAAAACTGTAATGCAAAATTTGACATATAAACCCTCCCCTTCTACTTACAAATCACTTGTCCTTCTTACGGAATAATTCGTCCCACACGATGGTTAGAAATGCCTTTCCACAATGTACCTCTATTTATATGGCTATTCTCCATAGTAAACTAGTAAAGTTAAATTTTACAAAGGGGAATAAAATCATTGTGAAAAAATTCTTTGGATGTTTTATCATGCTAAGCCTTCTTTGTATGTGTCTCTTTCCAACCAGTGGTCATTCATCAAGTAAAACCCAATCCATAGGTTTTGTTAAAGTGGACAATACAAAAGTTTTTAGTTCTCCTAAATTAGGTTCCACTCTATTAAAGACATTAAAGAAGGGCGAAGAGTTTCCCATCATTTCTTCTTCCGTTGGGGATTCCGCAGGGCCCATCATTCATAAAGTGAAGTCTGGAAACACACTATGGAAAATAGCAAATCAATATGGTGCTTCAGTAAGTGAGCTGCAAAAAGTAAATAAATTAACTTCTTCCGAAATAACTGTTGGCCAAAGCCTGAAGATTCCCCAGAAATATAAGATCCATAAGGTTGTATCAGGCGATACATTGTGGAAGATTTCTACTAAATACAAGGTAACAACAAATGATTTGACGAAATTAAATAACTTACGCACGGTTACCCTTAAAGTGGGCCAAAAATTGAAGGTTCCTGATTATTACTACCAGGTTCAATTGCTTGGCGGAAAAAAGGGCTGGATAAAGAAATCCCAGCTTCAAAATAAGGTGCAAAATCGTATCGTCATGGGCTGGAAGCATAACGGATCGAAAGAAAGCTATACCCAGCAACTTAAACACCCCAATTTGAATGTAGTATCTCCCCGTTCTTATACGCTGACGGATACCGGTAATTACGTTTCCGTTTCTGTAGATACAAAATACATCCAAGCTGCCCATAAACAAGGAAAACAAGTTTGGCAGCTTATCGGGAATAAATTTGACCCTGTATTAACTGGTTCTGTACTAGGCAATACAAAAAAACGCCAGAAATTAGTTTCAGCTTTACGCGATTCACTTGTTAAAACGAAAAGTGATGGAATAAATGTAGATTTCGAAAACATCGATCCAAAAAATAAGAAGCACTTTGTACTTTTCATAGGCGAACTGAAAAAGGCACTAAAACCGCATGGAATTAAAGTGTCTGTGGATGTCACCCGAGAAAATGAAGACCCTTATTGGTCAAAAAGCTTAGATAGGAAAGCACTTGGCAAAGTAGCCGACTATATAATCATAATGGGTTATGACGAGCATTGGGGAGGGAGCCCAGTAGCCGGGTCCGTTTCCTCGTTACCTTGGATCAAAGAAGGAACCAAGCTTTTAATGAAAGAAGTTCCTGCTCATAAGATCATATTGGCTGTACCATTTTATACGAGAGAATGGGTGACCGATTTGTCGACCAAAAAAGTGAAAAGTCATGACCTTACCATGGCTGAGGTCAACAAAATCATTTCAACTCAAAAACTTAATAAGGTATGGGATAAAAATACGCAACAAAATTACGTGGTGTATACTTCCAAAGGGAATAAGCATCAAATTTGGATAGAAGATAAAAAATCGATGAAGCTCCGTATGGACCTGGTTAAACAAAATCATCTAGGCGGTGCAGCTGCTTGGTACATTGGATCAGAAACCCCTGACATTTGGGATGTCTATCATTTTAATCAATAGGTACATGCATAAAGGAAAAAGGCCTCACATTGTGTGCGGCCTTTTTTGCATGACATCATTTTCAGTCGGTCCAGTCGTTTTAAGTGAATAGACCACCCCAATAAATATCAAGGAAATACCCAGAATTTGAATCCCGTCCGGTTTAAATCCTGAAAGCAGAATATCCAAAAGGATGGCAACTGCCGGATCGACAAAAATCATGAAAGATACTACATTTGTAGGCAAATGGCGAATACTATTAAAAAACAGCAAATACACGACGCCTGTATGGATGATGCCGGTAAGCACCGTATAAAACCATTCGGAAGATTTTAACGTTGAATATACGGAATAATCGACAAAAGGAATCAGTAATAGAAATCCAATGAACATTTGCAGAAATGTGGTCGCATATACACTGGTCTTTGTAATGCTCTTTCCTAAAAGCATGGTTGCCGCATAGAAAAAGGCAGCAATGATCCCATACATGATGCCCTCCCATTCAGGAGATGATGATCGAAATCCATCTGTCCCCATAATGAGTAATGTGCCAATGAAGCAAAGGGAAATGGCCAAGATGGAGAATACATTCATTTTCTCCCTAAAAATGAGGCTCCCTATAATGAGTACAAGGATCGGCGCTAAATGATAAAGCGAAATGGCGATTGTCACCGATATCAGCTCAAAAGATTTAAAGAGGAATATCCAGTTTAACAAGTTGGCCACCGCGCAGAAAATGATGAGCATTACCTCCCTGCCATTCCATATTTCGTTCTTGAAATGTCCGGTAATCATCCAGGCTGCACATAAGAAAACGGCAGCACAAATGCAGCGAACAAAAACAAGTTCCAATGCAGGAAGTCCTGATAGTTCCGAAAAGAAACCGACAGAACCGAAGATTGTCATGGCTAGAGACAGTTGAAGAAGTGCTATTTTATTCATTTAATTTCCCCTCATGAAATTTCCATTTTTTACATTTATACTATCATTTCTCGGGCATGCCGTCACGAGTAATGATATTCGCCCACATTTGATCCGGAATCATTAATGCACACCTGCTATCGCGCGGTAAGGTCGTCTTGATCTCGTCTTCCCTGCCTTCCATTATTTTGGCAGCCCAGTCCGGTTCCATCAGCAATTCCCTTCCTAAAGCGAAAAGCGGTATATTTTTCTCAAGCACAGCATTTGCTTCCTCTGGAGTATGAATCGATCCAAGTGATATGAAACTGGTCCTGCCAGCGATGACATCGCGGAGAATTTCGGTCCTTGTCAATCCCCTGTTCAATCCGCTTCTAGGCATGGACCAGACATTTTTAACAGAAAGATGTAAATAGGAAAGCCCCTGAGTTGCCAATTCATCTACCCATGCAGCTGTATCATCCATTTTCAATCCGCCTTCTTCCGGTTCTTCGGGGGAGAACCGATACCCAATAACGAATTCCTTGTCTGCATATAGATCACGGATCCGCTTCACCTCCGCGATGACGGCAAGTGGAAAATGCATTCTATTCTTCAAACTCCCTCCCCAATGATCTCTCCGTCTGTTAGAGTGGGGGGAGAAAAACTGCTGCAGGAGATAGCCATTCGCTCCATGGATTTCCACACCGTCGAATCCTGAACGAATGGCATGGCGGGTGGCTCTTCCAAAGTCTTGAATAGTGGATAGAATCTCAGTGTGGCTCATTGACCTTGGAATGTACTCTTCGCCCATTCCTTTATAAACGCTTGCAATGATTCCGCTCGGACTAACCATTTTTTCTCCGCCTGTACAGCTTGGAAGGCTCTCGCTTCCGCCATGATGAAGCTGGAGAATGGCTTTTGCACCTTTGGATTTGATGGTTTTTGAAAGCTCAGTGAGTCCAGCGATGCTTTGTTCATCATATACTTTCATTTGCCGGGGAAAGCTTGTCGCAACAGGGGAAATGGCGGCAGCAGCAGTAATGAACATGGCAGGTCCATCCGCCCTTCTTTTATAGTAGGCTAATTCCTCGTCAGAAACCAAGCCATCCTCTTGACCTGAATAAGTGGTCATCGGCGCAACTACAATCCTGTTTTTAAGAACCGTTCCATTAGAAAGCGTGTACGGTGAAAAAATTTGCCCGTATTTCCGTTTCATCATTTTCCATCACCCATTCGTATTTTAATTTGTAATGTTATTGTATTCTCGACCACATCATAAGTAAAATGAATGTTTTTCATTACTTGGATTAGAGTTTCTCATGTATAATTCATAGAAGAAGGGTGTGGGGCATTTGAATTTTTTTCAACTGGAAGTCTTTTTACATGTTGTTGAACACGGAAGTTTTACGAAAGCGGGAGACCGGATCGGACTGACTCAATCAGGCGTGAGCCATAACATTACAGCACTTGAAACGGAACTTGGTGTGACTTTATTGAAGCGTGACCGAAAAGGTATAACACTCACGACTGCGGGAGAACAAGTCATTCCACATATGCGGGCCATTGCTGCCAACCTTGCACATATCGAACAAAAGATTGCAGCTGTGAATGGAATGGAAATCGGTAAAATAACGATTGGCAGTTTTCCAAGCTTCACTGCCAGATTCATACCAAAGCTATTCTCCATCTTTAAAGAAAAATACCCTAATATCGATTTGCTGATTCATGAAGGTGGATATGAGGAAATCTTAACATGGATCGAAGAAGGAACAGTGGACATCGGCTTTGCAGCAAAACCAGTAAAGAACGTGGAATTCATCCCTCTGCTAACAGATCCTCTATCAGCTGTCGTGTACGAAGACCATCCGCTTTCAGGGAAAACCTCATTGAACCTGGAAGACTTCGTTGATCAACCATTCATCATGCTGAGATCTGGCTGTGAAACACTCATAGAAGATAGATTCCTGGAAGCCAAGATAAAACCAAACATTTCATACGACATTAAAGACAATCAAACGGTGCTCTCAATGGTAGCAGGAAAATTAGGCATCACGATTATGCCAGACCTGGCTTTACCGGAAAAACCCGAACGCATCAAAAGCCTGCCCTTGAACCCGGAACTTTCCCGGGAGATCGGATTGGTCATGAAATCAGCTAAACACCTTTCACCCGTCGCCAAGGAATTTACAAAAGTCGTTCAAAATCACTTCATCGGGTAATGGGCAGTATGAAAAAAACAAGAATCCTCTTTTCATGAAAGGGGATTCTTGTCGTGCCGATGATCATCCAAAGAATAGATCCAGCAGATTACTGCCTGCAGATGATTGCCTATTATAAAACTCCGAATAACCGCACTGCTTGCAATACACAACCGTAAATTGATTATTCTGGACATCGAACATTTTTGACAAGCCTGTTCCTGTCATGGCTACATCCTTCTTGGCAGCATCATTGCTTCCGCATTTCATACAACCCTTTTCGCTCATGATCCTTCATCTCCCAAATTTATTAAAATGATAAATGCTTATAAATACCGGAGCTTCCCGGCACCGTTCATACTTACATATACGGATAACGTGGATAAATGGTTTCGGAATTCATGCAAAAATATGTAAATTCCAATGAGTACTGTTTTATTGGCTGCCTTTTTTATTACGGTTAGACTTAATGGTAGGCAAAGCATTATACACACTACTTGCAAAATAATAGATTAAAATCATATGCATGGCATCACTTATAGGAACGGGGTATCATCAAGCTTAAAAATAGCAAATAATGCATATACCCCAACAAATATGATCGGATAAATGATGTAATGATAGATGAAATTTTTTATGAACATATTATTTTATCGCATCGCTTTCTTATTCACTTAAACAGCTAAAACCGATAATCGGGGACGCTGGTGAAATCATTAAATGACATCTGCATCATCCAATCGTATTTCGGCGACCCTTCCACCTGGTACACACCAGAATTCCAAGGTAATATTTCGTTTATGGTCAATGTATCCGATAATATCGGCTCCCTGTTCATAACTTTTATAATAATGATCTCCGTACTTCGAAAGGACGTCCGCTTTCTTACTTCCTAATTTAATGCCTTTGCTTGTTTGAAGGGAGTTTTCAAATTGGGCGTCGTCCGTACTTGAAATGATCAACCGCATGATTTTCCCTTTTTCCTCGTCTGTATTGATAGAGGCCGTTTTCAACCCGCCCTTCCAATAATAATAATCATAAGCCTTATTATTATCCTGATCGATGGGTTCTCCATATTCCCTGATGAATTCCGGACTCGATATGTTATCAAACACTTTAAATCCCCCGATAGTTTCATCAGACAAATCTGTTGATTTTGTCAATTTTTGAGAGAATGCCGAGTACACATAGAACCCTAACGCTATTCCAATAATTATAAATACAATGACTAACTTTCGTTTATAATGCATTTTCCCCATCTTTAAATCTGCTCCATCTCTATCAGATTATTTCCGCGAAGTCCGCAATTAACTAGTGTATTGTTCATATGTACATGGAGCTACTGACTAGCAAACAGGTAGGAACTGATCCCCATTACGAACCCCCCGCCTATCCCGATCACTACGCCAGCAACTGTCCATTGTGATATCACCATGCCCATTAGAAATAAAGAAAATCCTATAAGTCCAATTAATAGAACCTTGTTTTTATTCATTTTCCACCCCTAAACCCAACTGAATATCCTCATATTATCTTATACGGATAATTTTGGATAAAGGTTTCACTTTATGCCAGATTCTAAGCAGCAACATTCCTGTTGTATAAGAAAAACCGAAATCATCCACTGATTTCGGTTTTTCGCTCTATTTAATTAGTGATATCTTTTTTCTGGAAGAAGAAGAAAGTTAGCGCTAAAAAGATAAGATAATAGATTCCCAGTACACCCATCGAGAATCCAAGTGTAGCTCCATCGAACATGTCTATCGTTCCGGAAATATAGCCCCTTAAATCGAGATGGGGGAATAAGACGAATTTTAACCACTCGTATTTTCCGATGAATGATTGAATGACCATATTTAATGTCGAAGAGGCAAATAGGATGAAAATGGATATACCTACTGCTAGTGCTTGGTTTTTAAATAATGTGCTTAACATGAAAGCGATGGTCGTGATGACTAGGAATCCTGGTATCCAGTAAACGATCATGTCCACGAAATATTCGCCGACTACCACCGGACTGAATTCGAAAGATGCAGGATCCATGATTTTGTCTGAATACGAACCATTGCCAAAGAATATGATTCCGATTAGATAACTGAATATAAGCAGGCTCGCAAGTAATAACGCTGCAAATAACAAGGAAGTAATATATTTGGAAAGAAGGATCTTCCAACGTTTATAAGGCCTGATCAACAGTTGTTTAATGGTCCCATCGGAAAATTCCGAGGAAACGAGCGAGCTGCAAACAATAACGACGAATAAAGTGACAAATGATGTTAATGTTGTAGTCCATTCAGCCATATAGGTCCAATTCGTGTTTAAGTCAGGGTTTATATTATCAGCCAACAGTTGCTTGTTGTAAGTAATTTCTTCCATGATGGCGGCTTTTTCTTCTTCACTGATTTCCTTAGCTTCCAAAGCCTTTTCCTGTTCTTGGATATCGGCGTTTAACTCTTGCTTCCAATCTTTATTCGTTTCGTCAGGACTTAGTTTATAATCGATGACCGCAGCCCCTAATGCTGCCAATAATAGAAAAGCGATGAATATATAAGTTGATACTTTTGAAAAGATTTTCATCCATTCATTTTTTACTAAGGACATCATACAGACTCCCTCATTTCCTGCTCAGTAATTTCGAAGAATTTATCTTCCAGCGTTTTTCTGGTTATGCCAATTTCAAAGACATCCAGATCATTTGCATTAAAACTCCTGTTTATATGGGCTGTTTGTTCTCTGGTGGCCGATACGGAGATTTTCTTCGCACCACTTTTTAGGATCGTGATATCCGCAAACTGTTCTTGAAGGATTTTTTTAGCTAGCTTCCCATCACTGACGGTGAATGACACTTCATTGATCGTTTCAGTTTTTTCATCAACAATATGTTCTTTCGTATGGATCAGTTTTCCCTTTTCGATAACGGCAAAACTATCACACATCAATTGCATTTCCGATAGTAAATGTGATGAAATCAATATCCCGACGCCTTCACTTGCCAGTACTTTCAAATAATCACGAAACTCGCGAATCCCTTGCGGATCCAAGCCATTCGTCGGTTCATCAAAAATCAATAACGACGGTTTATGTAAAATGGCCTGTGCCACGCCAAGGCGCTGGCGCATTCCCAATGAATAGGTTTTAACCTTCTTATCAATGGCATGATCCAGTTTGACAAGCTTAATGACCTCTTCTATTCTCTCATTGGATATGTCATTGGATGACATCCGGGCATAATGCAGGATATTCTTTCTGCCTGTCATATATTTATAGAACTCCGGATTTTCAACAATGGCCCCCAATTCATGCATCGCACCTTCGAAATCATGATCGAGGTCACTGCCATTGATCATGACCGTACCGCCCGTACGATTGATGAGACCTGTGATCATACGGATGATCGTGGTCTTCCCAGCACCATTCGGACCTAGTAAACCAAATATTTCATTGCTTTTTATTTCAAAGCTAACATTGTCTACGATGGTTGCTTTTCCAATTTTTTTAGTTAAGGATTGAACCTTAAGAACCGATTCAGACATATAATACCTTCCTTTTTTATAAATTTCCAAAATCACACAAATTCAACATTACCATATTATGCATATTATTACTATACTGATATTCTTCTAATTAGGTATATTGAACCAATGCCTCCGCCGGCGTCAACTTCCCGCCCCCATTATCCCAAAACACTGCCTTCACTTTTTTTCTTCGAAATAGCAACAACTCCTATATATCGTTACCATTTTATACGATTACGTAAGGAGAAAGTTTCAGGATTATTTTATCTGATAAGGAAAATTCACTATAATTTATACAATATATAGGTAAATCCAATAGAAATGGCCAGACCCAATGCAAATAGAAGGATTTTTCTAATAATGGAAGGTAAGAGCTTATATATCATCATTACAATTACATCGATGAAATTTGTGGGTATTCCGGAGCCGAACTCTTTGATTTCTTTCTTTTTGCCAAATAGGGCGAACCACATTATAAAAAGACCGCATAAAATAAAAATGATGGAAAAAATCTTATATCCCATTGAATGTCACCCGTTTCCTCATAGGCTAAACGATATTGTTATTATTATCTTAACTTTCAAGTTTCAAAATGAACTCTTCAACCTCTTTGCCTCTTGCATGGGAATACCCTTTGTCCTCATCGAATCTTTCAAATCCGCATTTTTCCAGCACCCGGATGGATGCAAAGTTATCCTTGGCTGAGCGGGCATAAACAGGGCGGACTTTTATTTTCGGCAAAAAATGGAGCAGTGCACATGTAGCGATCCCTTTACCCCAAAATTGCTTCCCGATCCAATAACTGACTTCCGGGTTACCAAACTGTTCAAACTTGAGAATGCTGCCTGCCACACCCCCATTGCAGAGTATGGTCATTTTTTGAATATCCCGGTTCGATAAGATGTTCTTCCAGTGAGTCAAAAAAGCCGCCTTGTCTGATGGATCCTTAGATGTGAAAGCAGCCATATAGTTTGCGGCAGGATCCAATTGCTGCTCGAAAAAGATAGGAAGATCACTCTCCTTGACCTCCCGCAAGCGGACTCCTTCGTCATTCGTTTGCAATCCCATATACTCATCCCCCACACCAAAATATAACATTCATTAAAACTGGAAAAACCGAAGACTCTGCCATCTTCGGCGCGGTTTCATTCTTTCATCTTACTATAATTGCCGTTGAACTGTTATTGCTCAATATGCTTGATAACGTCAGACAAGCTCTTATCCGCCATGGATCGGAGGCGAAAATGATGATTTTCAAAAGCTAAAGCGTCCGTCACGGGATTTGGTACGATTACACACTTTAACCCAGCAGTCAGGGCCGCTTGAAGCCCATTTAACGAATCTTCAAATGCTACGGCTTCTGCAGGCTGAATGCCTAGGACTTCAATTGCCTTTACATACAAATCGGGCGCTGGCTTAACTTTATCAACATCATCCCCTGTGATCATAACTTCAAAATAGTGTAACAGCCCGAGTTCCCCCAAATGATGAGTGACCCATTCTTTTGTCGAGCTTGAAGCGAGGGCGATTGTATATCCATTTCTTTTTGCTTCTTCTAGATAATCCTTCACACCTTCACGTGCCTGTGCTGTTTTCATCTTTACTTCATGGAGGCTTTTTGCTCTGGATTCAATTTCTTCAATATTACACCTTTCCCCCAGCTGATCTTTGAAGTACTGATTTAGTTCAGTATTATCGGTTCCGATACATGTAACAAAATGTTCGAGTGGCAAATCAGATTCATAAAAAGCCATCGTTTCTTTATAGGCCTCATACCAAACCGTTTCCGTGTCTAAAATTAAGCCATCAAAGTCGAAAATAACTGCCTTAATCATATGATTCCCTCCTTTAACCTTACAATAGAATTTATATTAACTTAAACGTACATGAATGAATGCCCCTGTTCAACCAAACGGTTCCGTTAGTTTCATATGAAACTTGATTTTTTCCCATAATTCGACAATTGATAAGGATATGGTAACCCGATGTCAGCCTCATTTCTTTTCTTTTTGTTACATGTTTTAACAATTACTTAGTGCCTTCGCGGTGTTTTTCCTTAACTGCGCCTAAAAGAGTGATAGTTTAACGAATGGTTTAATTGCAGGAAACAACGAGGAGGATAAACATGAAGAAAATTTTATTAACGATCCTAACGGCTTCTGTATTCATTCTAGGAGTTTGCATGCCAACTAAAGGCGAAGCCGCTGCTTTGGATCGCACACTTTCATTTGGAATGAGTAATAGTGATGTTAAAGAATTACAAGAATTATTACTGACAAAAGGGGTTTTTCCCTATCATGAAGCAACAGGTTACTACGGCCCGATTACAAAGGAATCCGTAAAGAAGTTTCAGGAAAAATCAGGGCTGAAAGTCGATGGAATATCAGGAACACAAACGAATCAGAAAATACAGGTACTGAAAAGCGGGGATATGGGAAGACCTGTAGCTGAACTGCAAAGGCTATTGAAAGCCTGGGATGTTTACTCATCAACGGTCGATGGCATTTATGGATCAGGTACAAAACAAGCAGTCATGAACTTTCAAAAGCAAAAGGGATTATCCGCTGACGGTATAGCCGGTGCACGGACCTTCAGTAAATTAGAAGAAAGAGCCAGTTTAGCAAGCTCAGCCGTTAAAGAATTGACGGTTACAAGTACGGCTTATACAGCAAGCTGCGAAGGATGTTCAGGAAATACAAGAATGGGTGTCGATTTAGAAAAATATGATGATGCCAAACTGATAGCAGTCGATCCGAACGTGATTCCGCTAGGCTCCATCGTGGAAGTCGAAGGCTACGGACAAGCAATCGCTGCAGACACGGGCGGTGCGATCAAAGGAAACAGAATCGATGTATTCATCGCGAAAGAAGCGGATGCTCTAACGTGGGGAAGAAAGCAAGTGAAGGTAAGAGTCATTAGATAATGCATGACATAAATATCGATTTACTATAAAAATAGATACATACCCAAACCGCAAAGAGCATGTATGGAATCCATTCATGCTCTTTCGGTCTGTTTAAACCAATTTGTACATGATAATGTCATCAACGTATTCACTTTCGCTCATCTTGAATTCTTTGATTTTACGGCCTTCTTCTACAAACCCCAGCCGTTTATACAATGATATTGCCCGATGATTCGTTGAAAAAACCCCCAAACTCACCTTTTCAATCAACGGATTGGCTTCTGCCCAATCCAATAACGCCTCAATAAGCTCTTTTCCGATTCCCATCCCTCTGAAATTTTTTCTGATCATCACCCCAAATGAGCCCTTGTGGAACATTCTCTTCCTATTTTCCGATTGAAAGGCTATCCATCCGACCACTTCATCATTCATTTCAGCCACGATGATGGTTTCCCGTTCATTTTCCAATAAACTTCGTATCCAATCTCGTTGCTGTTCAGGTGTTTTATTGAACTCCTCCGATACGGCAATAAAATACTCGCCTTCGGAAATAACGGAATTCTGTACATCCAAAACCGCTTCCGCATCTTCCAATACACCATTCCGGATCATATATGCAAGCCGATTATTTTTCATTCCTGGCATTCCAATCCCCCTTAATGAACCATGTTCGGATCGAAGTGAACAATAGTCCGGCCTTCCATGATTCTTTGTTCAATTTTTTGAACGGTATTGGATAATGAACGATCCGCATTCTTCAAATCATACTTTTTATGAAAAAAGTTATATAACGTTAAATCCCTTAGCTTTAAAAATAGAGGAATCGTTTCGTATTCCACAGGTGCCAGGATATTTTCCGTCTCATACCCTTTTATGAATTCCCTCATGAACTTGGCAGCATATTCATCGAGCCCTTTTATCCCTTCACGTTCCAAACTCCACATCAGATAGTACAGAGGGATCGCCAAATCGCTGGCAAACCAGTGATAAGAACAGTCATCAAAGTCAAAAACATGAATCCGCCCCTCATGATAGTGGAAATTGCCGTTATGTATATCAGAATGAATCAAGCCAAAATTATCTTGATGAACGGAAAGGGCATTTAAATGCTTGTTGATTATTTCTTGTTGGCGGATCACTTGCTCCGGTACATCGGATTGATAGAGCTGGACATTCAATAATTCCTCTTCATGCCAATCCAGCCGTTTATATTTCGCTTCAGGCTTATAACTTTTTGTTTGTTTATGCATTTGGCCAATGGTTCTTCCCCATTCAAAAAATAAAGGTCCATCGAAATTTTCATCAGTGACTTTCATCCTAACACCAGGAGCTTTTTCAAACAGGCAACAATAAAATTCCGTACCATCCGAGCCCTTTACAATTTCAACTAAATTCTTTTCTAACGAAAAGAGAACTTTAGGAATTTCACTCCCATTATTCTGTAAATGCTCAATCCACTTTAACTCAGCAAGCACTTGATCTTTTGTACGATGTGATTGATGGGTCATTCTTAAGATATATGCCGTCCCATCCCTGTAAACCTCAAAAACGTAGTTCTCTGCATCTCCAAGTTTAACCGGATTCCCAGCATTTACTTGAAAAAAATCCCCCGCCAATTTCACCAATTCATTAGAAAAAATTCGTTCTACCGCTGCTTCCATGATCTTCACTCCCATTGCCAACATTATTAATGAAAACGATTTATACTATGCTTTATATACGATACCAAGATGCCATTTTCCTTTATTTGTATTTTATAAATCTAAAAAGTATAGAAATGTTCTTTGCATAATCATTTATTAACGGCTCCTTCGTCTTTCTCAAAGGCTGTTTTCACATACTCTGTTGCTAGTTGAATTCCCCTCCAGATGCTCGCTTTCCTTGGTGCGGGCGGTGAGCCCCCTCGGCGTAAACGCCTGTGGGGTCTCACCTGTCCCGCCGCTCCCGCAGGAGTCTCGCACTTCCGCTCCAATCAACCTTAGATAGTTTCGTTTTAAAAACAACAACCTTTACGAAAAGAGCCTTCTCAAAAAAAAAAAAAAACGCCCTATAGGGGCGTCCAAAATCAAGTTTCCTTTTCTTCTTCATTCGCTATTTTATTGAACTTCAAGATTGTTTCTTCGATTACCGGATTATTGAATTCCTCTTGGATGGCTGATTGTACAAATTTATCTTCTTCACCATTCATTTCATCCCACTCATTAACTCTGTATTCTGGATCCCGACGATTTGATTTACCGTTTTGTTCCTCATTATTTAGCAACTATCTTCACCTCTTAACCATAGTAGAGTTCGAACCATTCATAAGCAGAAAGAATATATCCTTTCAATAATCATCCTTGATTGAAATGGGTGAACCCGTTGAGGTATGTTGATTAACCCAGTCGAGCGATACTTTTGAAACGGCATCCCATTCAGGTATTTGGGCTTTATGTTGTTCCACCCAGCTCATGCAATATTGCGGGTCAATATTGCTTTCTTCAGATTTTGCCAAAAATGACTGAATTGTGGTTTCCGTACAATTTTCCCATGATCCACATGTATCCTGCCAAATATGTTCCATTTTCATTTGGATATTTTCGTTAGCCATTGGGATTCCTCCTTAATTAAATATTACTTATTGATATCTTCATTAAGTATGTCCAAGGCTAAATAAATCATTACAAAAATTGGGGTTTTTTAGCGAAAGAATGAATTTACAGTCGTAAAAATGATGAATAAACTGATTACGATAAACAAAATCCGCCAAAACCAATAGCTGCTTACGAAAGGAAAATCATTGCCTTTTCAATCTCCTTTACACCTTTATACAGCCAATTGTATTGAAACAAACCAGTTTTGGAGCATTTCCAGTAAGTTTCGGGCTATTATGCGTGAATTGGGGCATATACTCGTGAATTTTTCACGCTTTTATTTGTCGAATCGGCGTTTACTCGTGAGTTTTAGCGTTTTACTCGTGAATTTTAGCCATTTACTCGTGAGTTTAGCCGATTTACTCGTGAATTTCAGCGTTTTACTCGTGAATTTCACACTTTCCCCATAGAATGGCAAAAAAAAAAGCTGAATGCTTGGACTCCGCTGATCCCGGCGACGTTCGACGAACAATCCGTTGCCGAGTTCGGTACAGAGGCACCGCTTGGGCGCCCTGGGCAACCAGCAGATCATGCGGGCGCCTATGTGCGGCTAGCATCTGATGAAGGTGCTTATATAACAGGACAGTGCATTCATATCAATGGCAGGATCACGATGTCCTCATAACTCCAAAACGACCGAAAGCATGGTGCTATTCGGTCGTTTCCTTTGTGAAATTTAATTTCCTATGCCGGGCGAATTCATCAATACAATTCTCCAACCATCCGGATCCTCAATGGTAACACCTGATTTTTCCCAATATGGATTTTCCGGAGAAACCTGTTCATAGCCCATACCTTTCAACCTATTCGTGATTTCCTCAATGGTTTTACGTTCAGGAATATAAAAGACAAGCAGATGATCTTTTGATGGGGCAGGACAAGGACTGCCATCCTTATGTTGGGTAAACTCCAGATGATAGCTGGAATCCGGAAGTCCGATCATGATGCCGTCATATCCCTCGTGCCCTTCAAAAGATCCGATTTTTTTCAATCCTAATCCTTCACAATAGAAGTTTACTACCTTTTTTAGTTGATCAGTAGGACGTGCAACCCGGATCTGCGCTACGTTCATTTCAGTTGGCCATTTACTTTCCATTGTCCCATCCCTCTCTGTAAATCGAATTACATTTCTTCTTTCAAATTACTTTTACCAATATTCATGCCAAAACCTAATGCTATCGCCGCACCTAAACAACTGAAAAGACAGCCAGCTCCCAAGAAAATGGTTGGATCTGATTCACCAATCATCACTGAAGCTATACCTCCAATTGCCGGAAAAAGGGCAACCATGTATCCACTTTTCGCCCCGCCTATCTTTTCTACAAGCTTGAGGTAGAATAGCCAAGCTCCAAAGGAAGCGAATATAGTTAAATAGAACAAAGCAGATAAATATGTAATGGATGTCGGTATAGTGACTGCTTGTCCTTGGATGAACACAATGGCCGCCAAAAGAATTCCTCCTGCTGCAAATCCAAGTACATTGGCATAGATTGGGTTCACTTTCTCCCTGGCATTTCTAGCAGAGCTTGCATCGCCCAATGCAGTGAGGATGGTACCAAGAACAGCCATCATGATGCCCTTTATATCATTGAACCCATGAATATCATGTAAACTCGGATAAATAACAATACAAACAGCCAGCACACCAATTATCCCGCCAATTAAGATACGTGAATGCAATGGTTCCTTCAAAAAAACACGAAGGGCAATGGGCGTTAAAATGACTTTCAATGAAAATATTAACGTAACCATTGCTGCTGAACTTAAGATAGTGGCGTAATAAAGGCATAAATAGCTTAAAGCAAAATTACAAATTCCAAACACAATAATGAATGGAACATCCTTTTTCTTAGGTTTTCCTTTAGGTCTAAGCATGCACAATAAAATGAAAAATAGGATGGCCGTCAAACCTAAACGATAGGTTAAAGATAATTCTAAACTCACAGGTGTACCTTGAATCTTAACGGCAATAAAATTAAGACCCCATACTAATAAACAAAATATGTACATTAAGTTAGTCATAATAACATGACCAATTTGCGATATTGCCCACTTTCTATCAGTTTATGAAACTCGTCGTAACTGATTTTCCCATCCATAATTAAACCGCCTTCTATTAAAAATCACATATGTAATAATAAAGTAAATATTACCAATTAAAAGGGGATTGTCAATAT
Source organism: Peribacillus sp. SRI_006 (assembly GCF_057586375.1). Classification (NCBI taxonomy): domain Bacteria; kingdom Bacillati; phylum Bacillota; class Bacilli; order Caryophanales; family Bacillaceae; genus Peribacillus; species Peribacillus sp. SRI_006. The sequence goes on from NZ_JBYCZT010000012.1 coordinate 194,359, forward strand.
ATCAAACTACATTCCGAAAAGCCCTCCAGTTAATTTGGAGAGCTTTTCATTGGCAAACGGCTATTAGCACAAACTCGTTAATTGAGTTTCGAAAACGTTCCAGTCGATTTCAGAAATCCGCTCCCTTTCCGCCGACTGTCTGTCAAGCCGCCTCGGCACAAGCGTCTGTGGGGTCTTGGCTAGCCAGTTTTTCGGCAGGAGTGTCGCACATTTCTTCCATCCAATTAGGATTACTGAAAAAAACTTAAAAACATATTTCGGTGTGAGATCAGCCTACAGTTTTTTTCCAGAAAACGTTCCAGCTGATTTCTTCAATCCATTCCAACTTTCAGGGTTCGGGATGCGATTCCGATTTCCTATTGTCTAAAAACTGTGGCCAACGACTATTAGCCTTTATAGCTGACTTGTCCAGTTTCAACCAATTCTTTCAGTCCCATAAACATTAAATTCCAGCCGTGTTCAGATCCATCGTGATACTCTCCGAGTGCTTTTTCGATATCGGATTGTGTCCAATTTTCTTCATGAGGAACGGTGATGTTTTGTGAAAATGTCATTTCACAGCCCTTTTGAAGTTCTTTCAGCTCAACTGTAATTGTATCTATCTCTTCACTGAATTGCGGCATTTTAAAAGTGAACACTAATTTATTGGGACGGTCCATTTCAAGGTACTCCCCTATCGCCCGATAATCTTTTCCATCGCGATGATCAATAATCTCCCAAGCTCCTCCCACTTGCGGATCATTTTGTGCCACTTTATTTGTCCCCTCCAATGTAAAAAGCCATTTTCTCATCATCCCGGGGTCCACCCATGCAACAAATACCCTTTCAGGCATTACATCAAAATTTCTAATCATCTTTAAAGTGGTTGTCGAGTATTTTTCCATTTACATACTCCCTCCTTATATCATTTTTATATACTTTTCAATTCTTCTTTTGAGACAGCATGCCAACCGTGTGCTTCCAGTTTCTCCAAATAAGTTTCCATCCTGATTTCCTCGATTTCGATCGCAAGCGGGTGCAGGGATACCAAACATTCATCCGAAGCATAATTTATGGTAACCTTTACAACCTCATATCCATTATGAAATCGTGGATCGAACCCGGGATCATCGATTATATCCCCTGTAACAGGACGAATATCAGATTCAAATGTTTTCATCAGTAACCTATTCTTTTCTTGTTCTTTTATTGATGTAATGAAGATCATTAAATTTACTTTCATTGCAGTCTCCTCTTCTCTATCCTTAACTTCCTGCGACCTTTCTCCCGATATGAAAAATGCTGCTGCGGCTTATTGGGAGAAAGCGCCTGCCCGTTTTATAAGACTTTGGAATTCACTATTTCCTTTTTCATATTTTGAAAGGAATAGATATCATTTATACCTTTATATAGTTCCCCGTTCTTTGAGAAAACTGCACTTCCATTTGGTATTGCATATATCTTTCGTTCATTTGATAAGGGAAATAATTCTCCATCTATATTATCCTCGTAATGGACCTCAACGCTAAACCCCACTAATCCTAAGCCCTTGATCACTATCGTTTCTGGATAGTCTTTATCTTTTGTGATTATGCAATCATGGCCGAAAGCTAATGAACCCGCACTATATCCAATGATTAAACCTTGAAAGTTTTTGATAATTGCGGTAAGTCCCTTTTCTTCAATTACATGGATTAACCTTTCTGGCTTTCCACCTATAAAATAGAGAATATCATGTTCCATTATAGAGTTTTTCATTTCTTTGCCTGAAAGGTCTTCATTTAATAATTCAATACTTACATTCTCCATGATTGAAAAGGCTTGTGTAATACTTGCCATCCAACTTTCATACCTGGAATTGTCGGTTGCAAAAGGGATTATTAAAATCTTCGCTTCAGGTTTAATCTTTTTTGAAAGTTCCAGGAACACTTCACGTAATTCATTATTCGTGTGATTTCCGCCACCAATTAAACAAATTTCCATATATGTCCCCCATTCATTTACATGCTATTCTCTTAAAATATTCTATGTAAAAAAGACAATACCTTTATAGGACACCGCTTTGCAGCTAAATTGCCCCCGTAGCTCAACAAAAAAAGGCTGCCACAGCAACCTTCCTACTTGAAGTAAAGCACCTTTAAGATTTGTAGACACCACCACAATTAGTGATAGGAACGTTTAATAGAATTCTTCCTGAAAGTAGTGATCAATAATTTCTATAGCCTTTTGCTTAAGCGTTGTTTGTTTTATATGAGTAAGTTCATAAACTGTATAATCCGGGGGTGAATCTGTAAGTTCATAAATTTTGTAACTTCCACGTTTAATTGCTTCATCAGCTATCCATTTAGGAACAATAGCCCACTGTAATGGATCTTGAAGAAGATGTAGAAGCAAATGAGTACTGTCTAGTTTTATTCGTGAAATCGATAATGGATCCCACCAATAAGAATGCCAAGATTGATATTCAACTCCCCAAGGCATGAATAGTTCGTAATCTGAATCTAATTCTTTAGGATGAAGCTTTTCCGAACTATAACAACTTATATCTGAAGTTTGAAGAACAACCATAGGTGATGTAAAGCACTTTTTAACTTTTACATTTGGATGGACTCTTTTTCTAAGGGAATAAGCCACATCAATATGTCTATTTTCAACTTCAGAGTATAGATTATCAGAATGTAAGGTTCGGATTTGAAGTTTAATTGGAGGATGATGGTTACTTAGTTTTTTAAAGACTTTTGGTAAAACAAATGTATTAACACTATCAACACCACCAACAATCAAGGGTAATTGTGGGCCTTGCGTTTTTAATAGCTTCGCTTCTTGCCCTAAACGACTCCATTCTTTCGCTAATTTATAAAATTCCTCACCCAGAGGAGTTAAAATGATTTGTTTTATTCCTTTCCCGCGTTCAATTAATTGAACCCCAATTTCTTTTTCTATTACCTTTATTCGTTGACTTACGGTAGTTTGCGCTAAATGTAATTCTTCTGCTGCACCGCTAATGGTTTTTGTTCGAACGACTGCGAGAAAGGTATCAATAGAATGAAAATCCATTATTCCGCCTCCATATAGCAATATTTATGTTATTAAATAGCTAATTAATTCGTTTTACAATCTCATTTTCTATATTTAATATAAAGTTAATTAATTATTTTGTCTAATTGAATTGGAGGAATGTACCTTGAGTTGTAAAGTTATTTATTTTGAAAAAGTATTCACAGCAACACATGAAATAATAAATACATTCAAAAGTTTGGATATGGAGGTTAAATACTGGATTGATTTGGATGAAGTAAAAAAAGAACAAGCATTAGATGAAGCAAACTATTTAATTACAGCATCTTATCCTATTACGAGAGAGTTATTAGAAAAAGCACCCAACGTTAAATTGATTCAAAAAACCGGAAGTGGTGTTGATAATATTGATTTGAATGCTGCTAGTGAATTGGGAATCCATGTTGCCAGTACACCAGGAGCAAATTCAAACAGTGTTGTGGAATTGACCATCGGCATGATTATAAGCCTGTACAGAAAACTTCATTTCTTAGATCGAGTAACAAAAAGTGGTGAATGGAAAATGTGGGAATACCGCCCATCAATGTTCGAAGTGAACGGTAAAACCCATGGGATAATCGGTATAGGAAACATAGGAAAAAAAGTTGCAGCATTGTCAAAGGCTTTTGGAACTAACGTTGTTTATTATGATGTGAATAGATTATCAATGGAAGAGGAGAAAAAATTAGGATTAACTTATGTACCTTTTAATGATTTATTATCACAGTCGGATATTATAAGCCTCCATATTCCTTTAATACCAGCCACAAGGAACTTGATTGGTGAAAAGGAATTGAAACTTATGAAGTCTTCAGCAATTTTAGTTAATGTAGCCCGAGGTAATATCATTGATGAAAAATCACTCGCCGAAGCATTAAAATGTAATCGTTTACTTGGCGCAGCCATTGATACCTGGTCATCTGAACCCATAAATTCAGATAATCCATTATTAAAACTTGATAATATACTTGCTACTCCTCATATTGCAGGGGGGACTAGGGATGTGTTGGAAACTGTACTGCGCTTATCCTTTGAAAATATAAGAAAAGTAGAATATGGGAATCTGCCTGATAATTTAGTGAAATTGACTTCAGCATCTGTTTAACTCTAAAAACTGAATGTAAAAATAGAAAAGAGGACCTACATTATGTCTAATATTGGAATGCGTGTGTATACAAACATTAATCGTCCAACTAAAGAAGCAGTAAACGAGTTTAAAGGGTTACCCGTATCTGTAATTGCTGATAATATGAACCGTATGTTTTGCATGAATCCCAAAATTCGTCCAATTAATGATAAGCCATTACTTGGGCCAGCTTTTACAATTAAAACACGTCCCGGTGACAACCTCATGCTTCATAAAGCACTTGATCTTGCTCAACCCGGCGATATATTAGTTGTTGATGCTCAGGGGGATTTAACAAATGCAATCATGGGCGAACTAATGGTATTGTGGGCTCAAAAAAGAGGATTAGGCGGGTTTATAATCGATGGTGCCATTCGTGATGTTGGAGCCTTAAGAAAGATGGATATCCCAATCTACGCAGCAGGTGTCAATCCACGGGGGCCATATAAAGACGGACCTGGGGAAATTAATGTACCTATTTCTTGTGGCGGAGTAGTGGTTCATCCTGGAGACATTGTAGTCGGCGATGATGATGGTATTGTGGTCATTAACCCGCAAGATACGGATGAGTTAATAGAAAAATCGAAAGCTAAGTTCCTCAGGGAACACCAGGAAATGGATGATATCATGAATATGACGTGGGATCGAACTTGGGTTGATAAAAGTCTTCAAGACCGGGGCTGTGAAATTAAAAATAAATCATCCAAAGTAAAAGAATTGATTACAGGTAATCGAGACTAACTATGGTGTATGTTAAAGTTCTTGTAACTTAGCATATTCTCACGGTACTCGTTAAGTTGTGCGTTGTTATACAGGTTGATACGACGGTAACCCTCTTCTGTGGATTACTCTGGAATTTTCCAGACATTTATAATGGTGTTTGGAAATTAGACTGGAGTTCTCCATTCCTTTAGACACTATTACTTACAATTTTAATGACAAAAGAAGGAAATCGTTACTGTGCCAAATTATTTATGAGGAGGGGAAGAAATCTAATGCAGAATTCATTACAAAAAAAGACTCGATTTCGTTGGGTCGTCATGTTATTAATTTTTCTAACTTATATGATCGCTGGTGCAGACAGGGCAAATATCAGTGTAGTCATTCCATATTTTCAAAAAGAATTTGAATTGAGTAACACTGATATTGGTGCAATGGCTAGTCTTTTTTACATCGGATATGCAATTATCCAGATTTTCCAGCTGGGTTCATCTATAGTAAGTTTGGGACACGAAAAATATTCACCTTCTCTATGATTGTTACTTCGGCTGCCACATTATTTTCGGAACGGCCAGTTCTGCCCTTCAACTTATGGCAGAATATTACTAGGTGTTGCAGAGGGACCACTTCCAGTCGGAATTATTTCCACGATTAACCGATGGTTCCCTGGAAAGGAAAAGGGAACTGCGACAGGAATTTATATGTCAGCAATCAAGTTCGCTCCTGCCATTGTTCCTCCGCTGTGTGCTTACATCATTTATGCTTTCGGCTGGCGTGAAGTTTTCTATATATTTGCCATTCCGGGCTTTATCTTCGCTTTATTTTGGCTCTGGCTAGTAAAGGATAATCCGGAAGAAAGTCCACATTGCTCAAAAGAGGAAATAGATTATATCAAATCAGAAAAGCCTTCGACCATCGATGAGAAAATCAAAGGAAATAAGAAAAAATATTCGATGAAATGGGTAGACAAAATTATTCGTACCAAGAAAGTAGATTTCCTTGATACAAATAGGAAGATTTTTCTTTCATGGAATATATGGGGATGTACGTTGGGGTACTTTTTCATGGTCGGTATTGTTTATGCCATTATGACATGGATACCTACTTATTTGGTTAACGTCAAAAAGTATTCCATTATGGAAATGGGATTTGTTGCCTCTTCTCCGTGGATAGGGGCCATGTTAGGTAATCTAATAGGCGGTTGGATTTCGGATAACATCTTTAACAAACGTCGAAAACCTCTTATGATAGTGACTGCAGCATCGACAATTTTCAGCATGTATGCATTGTTGTACGCCCCAAATGACCCAATGTTTTTAAGTATCGTTCTTCTTATTACGGGTATTTTGTTGAATTTGGGATATTCAGCGTTTTTAGCATATCCTATGGGGATTACCTCCAAAGAAAAGTTGCCCCTTGCCGCTTCAATTGTTAATACTGGAGGATCGTTAGGCGGTGCATTTGCTCCATTCGTAGTAGGTTTGATCTTAGATTCATTTAATTGGAATACGGTATTCATGTTTTTATCAGTCAGCTCTTTAATGACCTTTATCCTCCTCTTTACGATCATTGAACCAATGGAAAAGACTAAACTAGCGATAGAGAAAGATGACCATGAAATAGCTACATCATGATTCTTTAAAAAATGTATCCGTTTACATCATTCTTTTCAAAGATCAACCAGTAAAAATCGCTGGTTGATTTTTTTTAATATTAATGACCCTTTTGCTCAACAAAAAAAGGCTGCCGCAGCAACCCTCAATTAAACCCTTGCCTATTTTCTCAAATATACGACACTGTCGTTTCTGTCTATTCGAATTTTTTTAATCATACTTAATATTAAGCATATAGCCGGCATTCTCAAATTCAAAAAATATACCATATCCATTATTCTCAGGTTAACCATATAAATAGCAGACCACTTTTACATCTTTCAAAAATACAATTTGATTCATTCCTTCATTTACAATAAAAAAGAATTGCCGCTAAAAAAATGCCGCCGATCATACATTTTTAAATATCGTATTGTCTTTTAAATTCAAAAATCTCATCAACAGCTTGGTGATATCCACCCGACTTTTGAAAGGATTCTTTTAATTTTGAAACAGTTTTATGGAAGGTTGGGTCGTTTAACACATGATCTGCGGCCTCACGCAGTTGATTTGCAGTCAAGCTTTGCATTTGTAATGTAATACCGGCTCCGATATTGGCAACTTGCCCTGCAATCATCGGCTGATCCGCGCTTTGCGGGATGACAATTAGCGGAACTCCATAGTAGAGACCCTCATTGGTACTATTCATTCCGCCATGTGTGATAAATAATTTAGTGTATTTTAGCACGTCCGTTTGTGGAACGTATTTTTTCACAATGAAGTTTTTGGGGATCTCTCCTAAGTCAATTAGCGGGGTTTGTTGACCGACCGACATGACCACCGTGTGATCGCTATTTCCAAATGCTTCAAAACAAAGCTTGTAAAAATCAAGAGACCGGTTAAAAACCGTCCCAAGCGAAATATAAAGGGGACTTTTTCCATTGATATCAGCAAGGTCAAAGTTATCCTGCTTTATTCGTGAAGAAATGGACGGACCTACAAATTTGTAAGTTTGGTCGAATGCTTCTTTAAAAGGTTGAAACTCCCTAGTTGTATAAACGATTGAAAGTGGTGCAGGATTACAAAAAACTTCGTAAGCAGAATGGATCTCCACATCATATTTTTCCTTCGCCATTGCCGTCAGTCTTTGAAATTCATCTTGTATAGGTTTACCTATTTCTGGAGTGATTTCTTTAGAAAGCTGTTCCAGCATTTTATCGAATGATGCTTTTGTCTGCGCAAAAGAAGTACAAGAATTGATTGCGGGAAGCTTAAGGATTTGGGCAAGCATACGTCCACAGCCAAACATGGAGTCATGGATGATGTAATCGAAATGCTCTCCTTTGATCTGTTCAAGCACGCTAGGTATGACGATATCTATCGTATGTAAAAGACCGTTGATTCTTTCGAGTAAATAATTTCTTCCCCCTGAGAGAAAAGCTTCTATGAATTTTTCACCGTCAATTGTTCGTACAGTAGCTCCCGTCTTCTCAATACGTTCCCGAAAAGACTCTATCGTAAAGTACACTACCTCTTCTCCACGCGAAATAAGCTCTTGCACAACTCCAATAGTTGGATTGATATGTCCTTCTGATCCAGCATTAATAAATAAAACACGTGCCATTCTACCACTCCTTAAATGATTCTGTAAGAGTATGTTCACTCTCCCATACCCTTCCAAATTCAAACAATATAAATTTATCATAGTACAATACTGGAAAATCTCAAATTCTTAATCACCCTTGTAATCTAAAATTAATATCGTTCATAAAGGTCAGCCGGATTCTTAAAGGGAAAATGAGCGCTGTATGTAGCTGTCGCTTTTTTCATCAGGGCAGTATAGCTGAAAAAGGTAATCCACTCATTAATAGAGAACTTATATTTTAAAATGGATTTCTTTGGAGGGAATAATGATGGCAAAGTATTTTCCGGAAATGTTAGCTGAGCATCAAAACTTCATAAAGAAACAGCATTTGTTTTTTATTGCAACTGCACCTTTGGATGCGGCTGGGCATGTAAACCTTTCTCCAAAAGGGTATGATACCCTCCGCATCCTATCATCTACCGAAATTGCGTATTTGGATCTAACCGGGAGTGGTAACGAAACAAGCGGACATATTAATGAAAATGCCCGGATCACCTTTATGTTTTGTGCATTTGAAGGTCCGCCGATGATCTTGCGCTTATATGGTTCAGGTAGGGTGATTCTGCCTGAAACAGAAGAATGGGATCGGATGATAGGTCATTTTGAAATGATGCCCGGTGCAAGACAAATCATTTTAGCCAAAATTCATAAAGTCCAAACCTCTTGCGGATATAGTGTCCCCTTCATGACCTACTCCAATGAACGTGAAACATTGAATCGGTCTAACATGAAAAAGGGTGAAGCTGAACTGGAAAATTATTTGCGTGAAAAGAACTCCTCCACCATTGATGGCATTCTGACACCATTAGGGAAAAAATTATCGAATGACTCTAAAACCACCTAAAATTCTGCTTGTCAGGTACAAACAATAAAGGAGTTAAAAAAGGTATGATGCAAAAAAAAGGTTGTTGGATTTTAGTTATAGTCTCGGTTGGGATTATGATTCCTTTCATGATTCCCTATCTAACTTTAAATCCTGCTAACAGCCGTGTAGATATTAATTCGACAACACAATATTCTATACTGGTTACACATATTGGTTGCGCCTTTATTGCCTTAATAACAGGTTTTCTTCAGTTTATGGATCGTATTCGTTTGAAAAACCCAAAGGTTCATCGCTATGTGGGGAGGATTTATGTTGTCAGTGTTTTTATTAGTGGAATTCTTGCTCTTGCCGTTGTCTTCTATATAGAAAGTTTCACAAAAGCAGCAGCTTTTCTTACTCTGGCCATTCTGTGGTTATTCACATGTTGGAAGGGTTACCGTACAGCTGTTAAAGGGCATTTTCATGCACACCGAATATGGATGATGCGTAGTTTTGGTATAACTCTAGTAGCAGTCAGTGCACGTGTACTAGTCCCCGTCCTTCTCATTACTTATTACACTTTTAATGGATTTATGCTTCCAGAAGGAAGAGATAAGATGATCGAAGAAGTATTGAATGTGAACATTTGGGCAGGGCTCGTTCTCAACTTTGTCATAGTGGAGTGGATGATCCTTAATAAAAAAACGGGTAGAGAAATCAGCTAATTGACTTGTTTGGCGAAGATTCTTTGTAACTAAAAAAGTAACTATTCGCCGCTAAGAATAGTTACTTCAAATGAACCGGATGGGAATAAATAGGACAGGAGAGAGTTGTCCTATCTACTTTTTATTATATGGAGTAACGATTACAAGGTGAATAAATTATCTGTTAGAAAAAAATCCGAAGAAACTTTGTTTAACCTGCCTCTATAGTTTCATATGAAAAAGGAGCTGCAAAAGCAACTCCTTTAGATGCGAGAAACATTTTTTAAAACTGTACGAATTCATATGTTACTTCAGGCGAACAACTTATATGAATACGCGCCTTTTCCGTCTATGCTTGAATTAAAGCGTGACAATGATCGGTCCATTTTTAGTAAGGATAATCGTATGTTCCACTTGAGCTACAAAGCTTTTTTCAGTAGCATAGGTCCAACCGTCTTCTTTTTGGAATACTTCTTCTTCAAAGGTTGAGATGAATGGTTCGAATGCGATAACCATCCCTTCCTTTAATATGTCATTATCCCATGGATCATAATAATTACAAATATGGTCAGGTGCTTCGTGTATTCTACGTCCAACACCATGTCCTGTAAGGTTTTTGATAACCGTGAATCCATGCTGTCTCGCTGTTTCGAACACCGCTTTTCCGATTCTGCTTTTTTTGGAACCGGGTTTTGCTTTCTTAAGACCCGCTTCAAATGCCTTTTTGGCGACGTCGCATAATTTCGTTAATACTTCTTCTCCTTCGCCTACTACAAATGAGATTCCTGTATCTGCGAAATAACCGTTCTTTGAAGCAGATACATCTATATTTACTATATCCCCTTCACGAATAACCCGCTCACCCGGAATGCCATGTGCCACTTCATCATTTAGGCTTATGCAAGTATAGCCAGGAAAATCATATTCACCTTTTGGAGCTGAAACTGCACCCGCTTTTTCTAAACGTTCCCCGGCTATATCATCAAGTTCTTTGGTCGTTATGCCCGGAATTGTTCTTTGTACCAATTCATCTCTAATGGAGGCAATAATTTTGCCAATTTCCTTCAAACCATTAAAATCATCTTCTGTTTTTGCAATCATTTTTTTCTACCTCATTATCTTTTATCATCAATAAACTATATAAGCATTCATTATACCCTTTATTTTAGCGAAAAATAAAAGCAATGTACATATTTGGGTACGATGCCCCTCAGCTTGAATTTTTCTTCAATCAGGAAAAAGACAACAACATTTGCAGCAGTACTTTATTTTATCCTATAATGATGCGCTCTTTAGGATAGTGATACGCATGTTTTTAATGGTTTGCCCCCCATACTGAATAAGAATGTAAACATCCCGATTTTCCCTATAAATATTAAAGTCAGGATTACGACCTTCCCGGCAGCACTCAATTCCGGTGTAATAACAAGCGAAAGGCCTACAGTTCCAAAAGCAGAGGCGCCAATAGCCCTTTCTGCTATTTTTCCCCATTCATATGCTTTTCCAAATGGGACACCGAGTCCTTTGAGTTTTCTTACTCTCGTTCTTGGCAACTTCCATTGTTTCCATAAGCTCTGATTATCACGAAAATGCTAGATTAAAGCATGAATCCCCAACAGGCATTTAGTAAATCCAGGTTTAAGTATTGGAGGAGTTGAATGAGAATATGGTCATGTTAATGCCATTCTTATCGAATATCAAGGCTTCTTTTTTCGGGAGGTGTTGATTCCAAGACGGATGGAGCTGCTATGGACTGGTAAGCAAATGTAAAATACTATGTTAGATTTCCTTACATTAATAGTGACAAAGGGCAATAATATTTATATGATTAATTCAAGAACTAGAAGCAGCAGGTGAGTATGGATGAATTCTTCTTTTAAAAAGCAGCTGTCGCAGTTATATAATGACATCAACCAAGAAATTTATAGTGCGGGAGTTAGTAAGCAAACAATTGACATCCAGGATAATCGCATTGTCATTTTTGCGCAGACGAAGCGCTCGCCTTTAATCTCAGTATTAAGTGAAAGGTATTCTGAGCTGACCTTATCCGTCGATGGGGCTTTAGCCATGGAATATAAAATTCGATTAAAAGAAAACTTTGAGAAGCGATTTGGAGTGAAGGTCAACACCATATTTAAGGATTACGATTCTACAGGTGAGCATGCTTGTACGGTGATTTACCTAGAACAATCACTTGGTATCTAACCAACCTTATTATTGGAGAAATTTTGATTTATCATTTTTTCTTCACGGACTTGTTTCAGGGATTCAGGAGCTTAAATTTCGTTATACGTGGTTTAGGAGCCGTAGATATAGGAGGAGACCCCTTCTATTTCTGCGGCTTTTGTTATAAAGCAAATTAAGGGGGAATAAAGGTGAATTCAAAAGTATTCTCGTTAGGATTCCAGCACGTCATGGCGATGTATGCTGGGGCGATTCTTGTTCCATTGCTTGTTGGGAGGGCATTAAACCTTACTCCGGAGCAATTGGCTTACTTGGTCGCCATTGACTTATTAACCTGCGGTATCGCTACCTTACTGCAAGCATGGAAAAACAAATATTTTGGAATTGGTCTACCCGTTGTATTGGGTGCTTCGTTTGTTGCCCTGTCGCCGATGATCGCTATCGGATCACAATATGGTATTCCTGCCATTTACGGTTCAATTATAGTAGCAGGACTCTTCATTTTTTTATTTGCTCGCTATCTTGGAAAACTCGTAAAGTTCTTTCCACTTGTTGTCACGGGAACTGTCGTCGTGATCATTGGACTATCGTTAATTCCATCGGGAGTTAGAAATATGGCAGGCGGAGCAGGGAATCCGGACTTCGGTAGCTTAGATAACTTGATATTGTCCATGGGTGTTATCGCTATTATTCTTATTATCAATCGTTTCTTTAAAGGGTATGTCCGCTCTCTTTCCGTGCTCTTAGGGATTGTCGCAGGTACAGCACTAGCAGCGATGATGGGGAAAGTAGATTTCCATGAGGTTTTAGAAGCTTCATGGTTCCGTATTCCTCAACCGTTCTATTTCGGTGCCCCATCCTTCGAGATCGGTGCAATACTTACGATGTTAATTGTAGGATTAGTCATTGTAGTTGAATCAACAGGTGTATTTTTTGCCTTAGGGGAAATTTGTGATCGTCCTGTTACACAAGATGATCTCACTCGAGGATATCGAGCAGAAGGCTTGGCCATCACCTTGGGAGGGATCTTTAATGCCTTTCCCTACAACACCTTTGCGCAAAATATAGGGTTGGTTCAACTATCTCAAAACAAATCAACGAACGTTGTGGTTGCAGCAGGTAGTATCCTAGTATTTCTTGGTTTAATTCCTAAAATTGCGGCCCTTGCTACCATTATTCCTGCCCCGGTACTTGGCGGTGCTACGGTTGTGTTGTTTGGTATGGTCGTGTCTTCAGGAATTAAAATGCTAGGTTCAGTAGATTACAACAATCAACATAATGCACTTATTATTGCTTGCTCAATTTCGTTAGGACTAGGATCAACCGTCGTACCTGAGTTATTTAGTCAATTGCCTCCATCCCTTCGAATCATCGTTAGCGATGGAGTGATTACCGGAAGCCTAACTGCTATCTTTATGAACCTATTTTTTAATTTCCGTACTGTTCTAGCTCCAGCATCCCTCCAGCATGAGGAAGCTAACGAAGCACATGTTTAATGAAAAAAAGATAAAGGGGTTATGATACATGCAACTTTGAATGCATTAAATGAAATTCCATTGTCTGAGTTTGTGGAAAAGTTAAAGGACATATTTGAACACTCTCCTTGGGTAGCCCAAAGGGCAGGGGAGTTTCGTCCTTTTAGTTCCTGTGAGTCGCTTTATGAGAGGATGGTCAGCGTTGTCCAAACAGCGAGTGAGGAAGAAAAGTTGAACTTCATACAGGCCCACCCCCATTTAGGAACACGAAAAACGATGAGTTCATTTTCCCAGAGTGAACTAAAAACTCCTGGATTGAGTCAGCTATCAGAAGCAGAATATGAGCTTTTGCTGGATATGAATAAAGAGTATGTCCATCGATTTGATATTCCCTTTAATTGCTCTTTTCGTCAATGATTTACCGAACGGTCCTGCCCCTTCTCCATAAGAAAAAGCTGCCTTAAAGGCAGCTCCGACCTTCAGCTAACGCACTTGTTAGCTGAAAAAGCCGGTTACTTTCCGGATTTCTCATCAACAGGTTTTCGTTTATGTTTTTCATTAATGATCTTTTTATTAAATATCTTAACTTCTCCAACCATTAGTAACCTCATATCCTCTACAATATACTTGGCTAACTCTTGGTCAGTGATGTCATCTCCATCAATATCAAGGCGGAATTCCTGCCCTTGAAGCCCACCGCCATTAGTAAACTTGATTTCAAAGTCAAATTGAACTCTTTTATCCATTTGAACCCTCCTCATATATTGATTGATGCTGAATTGCATTGATATATAAACCTTTTGGCGACACAGGTTTTTTACACCTTTCACAGTTCCCACTATACATATTCCAGACAAAAAAACCATTCCCTTCTTCAACTAACTGCCCCGATCAAAAAGAGCTGCCAATTTCAATAATAGATTCATTAGAAAAACTTGGAATTTTAGTTGTTGTATATTAAGATAGTAAATGGTTAATATTTTCCATTATATAGGAGGAGACATATGAAAAAGAGAATTCTACATACGGTACTTTCGATTGCTGTAGGAGCTGGGATACTTTCCGTTGGTGATGTTCCTGCCCAAGCAAAGAGTCAAAATCAGGAGCTGAATGACTCATACGCAATAGCCTTTAAAGGTGGTTTACCAGAGAATTATCAAGAGGTAATACGGAAAGCCGGTGGTAAAATAACCAAAGTCCTTCCCGAGGTTGGCGGAATAGAAGCTCAATCGGACGAGCCTTCTTTTCTTAAAAACTTAAAAGCTCATTCTTCAATAGAAGCTGCTAACAGAGAAATTCCCCTAACCTTAGACAAAACAGCAGTCAGCCCTTATAACTATGGATCCAGTATCATCAGCCAGCAAGATTCTGAGAGTTATTGGGACTCCCAATGGGATATACAAAGGGTGACCAACGACGGGAAATCATATGATTTAGAAACAGGCGGATATAAAAATAAAGATGGAATTATGACTCATAAAGCAGTGGTGGGAGTGATAGATACCGGAATTGATGAGTCTCATCCTGACTTAAAGAATAATATATTAGGCGGACGTAATCTTGTTCCTGCTGGAATGGATGAATCTGAAACAGGTGATCCCACTGATATTAAAGACCGCAATGGGCATGGCACTCACGTTGCCGGGATCATTGGCGCAAATGGTAAAGTAAAGGGTGTAGGGCCGGATTTAGGAATCAGATCCTATCGCGCATTATACTCAGAGCAAGCCCTTGGATTACCAACTTGGATTATAGATGGAATCATTGCAGCAACAAATGACAAGGTAGATGTTATTAATATGTCTCTACGTTTCTATAATAATAACAAAATGACAATTGAGGGAGAAAGTTATAAATCAATCGCTGAAACGTTACTTTGGAAGAGAGCCATTCAATATGCAGTAAAGAATGGAGTAACTGTAGTGGCCGGCAGTGGTAATGAAAGTTTAAATTTAGATGATAAGAAGGAAGTTAACGAATTTTTAAATAAATTGTATGAACCATATGGTATGAGCGTGAAAGGGCCTGCAACCGTGGTACCGGCACAGCTGCCAGGAGTCATTAATGTGTCTGCCTCCACAAAATGGTCAACTCAACAGCTTGCTTTCTACTCTAATTATGGAAACAGTGCCATTGACGTGGCAGCTCCCGGAGGGGATTTCGGGCCTGAATATGCAGAAACCAATGACCCTGCGGCGGCTGATCCAAGTAACTTAATCCTTAGTACTTGGCCTACCTATTTAGGTACTTCATATGAGTTTAATGCTGGTACTTCCATGGCCACTCCTCAAGTAGCTGGAATTGCAGGGGTTATTAAGGCAGCTCATCCGGAGTATAAACCAGCCCAAGTAACAGCTCGCATTAAGCAAACAACTCTTGACTATGGAAAGAAAGGACAAGATGCTTTATTTGGTTCAGGAGAAGCAAATGCTTATAGAGCATTGGAAAATATAAAGAAGTAGCTTATTTAAAAGTACAAGCCCGAACAGTAATTAGGAAAAATATATCCATAACAATAAAGGCTATATGCCTGAAATATAAAAAACGGAAACACATAAAATGCGTGAAGCCATATTCTAATTAACACAACTCACCAGTTAAAATTCATCCCCTGCTTAATTGCAGGGATTTTTTGTTTTATCGCTTAATTACAAATTCTAGTCCAAGTAAATATGCATTTTCCAATTTGTGTTATGGAATTATCCTGCCCCTTTAGTTTCATAAGTAATGGCAGCCGGCTAGCCTCACCTTTTTACGATTTTGGCAAACTTGAAAATTCCAAAGCCGCAAAGAATTATGAGACCCATTATAATAATTGGTATCAAAATATTAAATGACATTAAATCATCTCCCTTTAAATTATGTAGGTCATTCTCACATCCATATAATACCACGCCAAAAACATCTACTTATTGAACTAACGGTACATAAACCTTTTTTTAATTCTATAAAAAAAGGAACTGCTTTCACAGTTCCCTTTTGTATTTTCCTGATGAACAACTAGAGCCAGTCTGCACTTTCATCAGCAAACCTCTGGAAGTCATTCATAAAAACACTTGCATGATACCCATCACAAACTGCATGATGAATTTGCAACGAAACAGGCAAGAACCATTCATCTTTTATTTGTGAATATTTCCCCCCAGTTATAATGGGTAAGAGAAAATCGCCACCATTATTAATATTTAAATTAAATGCCGTAAAAGAACTCCAAGGGATCATGGATATCGGAATATGATTATCTGGTATAGGGGTCTTTGGAAATAAACCACCCGTACCATTGTATTCTTCTATATCTTTTTCATACTGGGAATGGAATTCAGAAAACCTACTTGCATTTGGTGACCAGATGCTAGAAAATGTGTATGTCTTCTTATCGAAAATTGTATAAGAAGGCAAAACTTCTGACCAATAACCTAAATTCCCTTCTTGGTTAAAGCTGGTTCTAAATTCTCGATGGGAATTAACTATTTTTGTAACCATGAAAATAAACGCGGGATATAACTTATAATTTTTCTTCTTTAAGTTTTCCATAAGAACAGTAATATTCATTTCATTCGTTATACTGAATGTTGTTTGTTGTTGTAAATAGTGTTCAAAGTACTCTTTTCGAACCCAATTTTCACGATCAATCATATTGAATTTCATATACAACGCCTCCTAATGTGTTTTACTTGATTTAGGAGGCTATTTCCTCTGCTTTTTTCATGACAGTCATCCTTTTGTAAACGAATTTATACCCCTACATTATCAAATATTCCCAGACTAAAATCAACTTACAGAGATTACTTTCTTTAACGATCCTGCCCCATTAATAACATAAGGCATTAAGCATCACCATTTCTTATTCTTATGTCCTAAAAAAAGGCCATACCCTCTTGAAGGATATGGCTGGTGATGTGGAGTTACTTTCATTACGGAAAGCGTATTGCGTTAATATCGACATTAATAGCACTTGAGGAGGTTACATTAGTTTCAACTGTATAAGCGATTCTAATTTCATATGTTGAAGTTCCAGTGATCGTAGCAATATTTACATGAGTAGAAGCAACAGGAAACCTTGATGTACCTGCAGAAGTTACACTTCTTTGAACCGCACGTGTATCCATTAAAACACCATTACGATATAGCCTAGTTTGAAAGGTAAAATTCGAGTTGGCCGTAGTGACCACATCAATTGATACCGCAAAGTCCACTTTAATGCTCTGGCCAACAGTAGTTGGTACATTCATTGTAACCACTGTCGTTTCGGTTCCAGTCGTTGTGAGAGCGATTGGACCAGCCGCTTCAGCAAAAAATAATTGAGGAGTTACACCTGTGGCGCCTGTTGCTCCTGCGACTCCCGTGGCCCCTGTTGCTCCGGCGGCTCCCGTGGCTCCGGCGGCTCCCGTGGCTCCCGTCGCTCCGGCGACTCCGGTTGCTCCTGTTGCTCCGGTGACTCCTGCTACACCTGTGGCTCCGGTTGATCCGGTGGCTCCTGCTGCTCCGGTTGCCCCTGTGGTTCCGACGGCTCCCGTGGCTCCGGCGACTCCGGTGGCTCCCGTGGCTCCGGTTGCTCCTGTTGCTCCGGTGACTCCTGCTACACCTGTGGCTCCGGTTGATCCGGTGACTCCTGCTGCACCGGTTGCCCCTGTGGTTCCGACGGCTCCTGTTGCTCCGGTGACTCCTGCTACACCTGTGGCTCCGGTTGATCCGGTGGCTCCTGCTGCCCCGGTTGATCCTATTGATCCTGTTGCTCCCGTGGCCCCGGCTACTCCCGTCGCTCCCGTGGATCCGGCGGCTCCCGTGGGTCCGGTGACTCCTGCGACACCTGTTGCTCCTGTCGCTCCCGTGGCTCCGGCGGCTCCCGTGAATCCTGTGGCTCCCGTGGCCCCTGTTGCTCCAGTTGCTCCGGCGACTCCTGTCGCTCCTGTGGCTCCAGTGACTCCCGAGGCCCCTGTTGCTCCAACGGCTCCCGTCGCTCCTGTTGCTCCAACGGCTCCCGTCGCTCCTGTTGCTCCGGCGGCTCCCGTCGCTCCTGTTGCTCCGGCGGCTCCCGTCGCTCCTGTTGCTCCGGCGGCTCCCGTCGCTCCTGTTGCTCCGGCGGCTCCCGTCGCTCCTGTGAATCCTGTGGCTCCTGTTGCTCCGGCTACTCCCGTTGCTCCTGTGGCTCCGGCTACTCCCGTGGCTCCCGTGAATCCTGTTGCTCCGGTGGATCCCGTCGCTCCGGCGGCTCCGGCGGCTCCCGTGAATCCTGTTGCTCCGGCTACTCCCGTTGCTCCAGCGGCTCCCGTGGCTCCTGTGGTTCCGGCTACTCCCGTTGCTCCTGTTGCTCCGGCTACTCCCGTGGCTCCCGTGAATCCTGTTGCTCCCGTGGCCCCGGTTGATCCTATTGATCCTGTTGCTCCCGTGGCCCCGGCTACTCCCGTCGCTCCCGTGGCTCCGGCGGCTCCCGTGGCTCCAGCGGCTCCCGTGGCTCCTGCGACTCCCGTCGCTCCTGTGGTTCCGGCTACTCCCGTTGCTCCTGTTGCTCCAACGGCTCCCGTCGCTCCTGTTGCTCCAACGGCTCCCGTCGCTCCTGTTGCTCCGGCGGCTCCCGTCGCTCCTGTTGCTCCGGCGGCTCCCGTCGCTCCTGTGAATCCTGTGGCTCCTGTTGCTCCGGCTACTCCCGTTGCTCCTGTGGCTCCGGCAGCTCCTGTTGCTCCGGGATCTCCTGTTGCTCCCGTAAATCCTGTTGCCCCTGTGACACCTGGATCTCCCGTGGCTCCGGCTACTCCCGTCGCTCCCGTGGCTCCGGCAGCTCCGGTTGCTCCGGTGGCTCCCGTGGCTCCTGTTACACCTGTGGATCCGGCGGCTCCCGTGGCTCCTGTCGCTCCGATGGCTCCCGTGGCTCCTGTCGCTCCTGTTGCTCCCGTAGCTCCGGCAGCTCCTGTTGCTCCCGTAGCTCCTGGTTCTCCTGTTGCTCCCGTGGCTCCGGCAGCTCCTGTTGCGCCGGGATCTCCGGTTGCTCCTGTTGCACCGGTGGCTCCCATGGCTCCTGTGGTTCCGACGGCTCCCGTCGCTCCCGTGGCGCCGGTGGCTCCCATGGCTCCCGTCGCTCCGGCGACTCCTGTTGCTCCGGTTGCCCCGGCGGCTCCGGTGGCTCCGGCGACTCCTGTTGCTCCTGTGTTTCCGGCGGCTCCGGGATTTCCCGTGGCTCCGGTGACTCCCGTAGCTCCTGGTTCTCCTGTTGCTCCCGTAGCCCCTGTGGCTCCTGTGGCTCCTGTGGCTCCCGAGGCGCCGGTGGCTCCTGTTGCTCCTGTTGCTCCTGTTGCCCCTGTTGCTCCTGGATCTCCGGTTGCTCCTGTTGCACCGGCGGCTCCTGTGACCCCGGGATCTCCTGTGGCTCCCGTGGCTCCGGTGACACCTGGATCTCCCGTCGCTCCTGTGGCTCCGGCGGCCCCGGCAGCTCCCGTCGCTCCCGTGGCTCCGGCGACCCCTGTTGCTCCTGTTGCTCCTGTGGTTCCGGCGGCTCCGGGATCTCCCGTGGCCCCGGTGGATCCGGTGGCTCCTGTAGTTCCACTAGCTGACACATTAAAGCTCTCAGGACCAACACGCGTAGCATCTGTATCAACTGAACCAGTAATGTTACGAACAAAAGCTGTATATTCTAAATATCCTAAACCTTTGGGGACATTGTAATCTGCAGCTGAAAATGCGTATTCTTGAGGTCCGACCTCAGAGCCATTAACAACAATAGTCTTAATACCGCTAAAAATTGTATTAACATTAGGATTGGTCCCTCTAACAATTTTAATTTCAATAAAATGTGCAGGAACGCTGGCTTCTGGATTTATTTTCAAGGTGATGATCCCGTCAAATTGAACACGAATCATTGAAGTGGGAATTGCTTCGCTAACATTAAGGCCAACCTGTCCAAAAAGTTGGTACTCAGACGAAGTGGGAATGTTAATGGAGTTGGCATAGGAAGCATTTTGAGATGTTATTCCATCAAAGAATTCTGGCATACTTTGTTTCACCCTCTTAATGTTTTTCCAAATACTAGGTGTTTTTTTGGACGTAAGAACCTTATAATAATTTATGAAATTTGCAACAACAGTGAAACGGCACAAGCCCTTCCGCATAAATTATCCAGTATTCTGCCATGGGCTAATTGAATCATCCTATTTAACTTTTCAAGAAGCAAAAAAAGGCTAATCCCTTGGCGTTCAAGAGATTAGCTTTTTTCCTTTTTTTCGATACTCTGAAAGTAGCTGCGGTTATAGTCGATGGAAGGGTGATCTGGAAAGTATTCAGCAGCTAACTCATTATGTCTTTTTGCTTCCTCTAGCTTGCCGATGCGGTCAAAACATACGCAAAGCTGAATGTGCGGCAGCCATGTGTAACAATTCCGCTCGATAAAAGGGCTTTTTGTTTCTGGTATTTCTATTTGTGTTGCCAGATTGTACCAGAATATGGAGCGTTCATATTCATGCTGCTCCATATGGATGTATCCGAGCCGACAGCATATTTCCCCTCTTGGTGTATCGTACTCGAAAGACTTTAAACAGCTCTGGACAGCTGAACTCCAATCTTTTAATTGAATATGACAGTCCGCCAACTTGCCGCAGGCTTGAATGTTATCCTCGCTCCATCCTTTACCCTCATCAAGAAATTTATGATACCACTGGATGGCATCATCATATAAACCATGGTCATTGCATTCATTCGCATAGTAATATTTGTCGCGCGGTGAAAAATCCATTCCTGATTGAAGGGCCTTCTTGTAAATTCTCAAATTACGATCATTAAAGCTTTTTACCTTTTTATGATGTATGGCAATATCCGATTGAAATGTGAGTCCGGTCACTTCAAGATACTCATGAACGAATCCTATCCATTGGAAACTCTTTTCCCGTTTTACGAGCCGGTTGCGCCTGGAACTGAAGCTGGGGTTTCCATTCCCATCAAAAGAAAGATGATAAAACATCATGACAGAATCGAAGTGCGGAGGAAGCTCTTTTTTCAGCGTTGAAAATTTCTCCTTATTCTCTTCTGTTAAAATATCATCCGCATCAAGCCAAAGGATATATTCTTTTGTCGCTTTAGAAAAAGCGAAATTTCTCGCAGCCGAAAAGTCATCAATCCACTCAAAATCATAAACATGATCAGTGAAGACTGAGGCAATTTGTTTCGTGTTATCTTTTGATCCTGTATCAATGATAATCATTTCATCGACTAGTTCCCTAACAGAAGCAAGACAGGTAGGAAGGGATTCTTCTTCATCCTTTACAATCATGCATAAACTAATTGAAATCCCGCCCATTAAACCACCTCCCATAACAGCATATTAGATTCTGCCTGCTATAATGTCTGGAGATAGGGTGATCTAATTAAATCCAAGACATGACAAGGAAAATCGTTAATTGCAGGAAATTTAAGATTTTTTTGCAAACGCATTTTTGTTATAATTCCTTTGCTGAAGGACCTAATTTGTTTTATTTTTTAAATAATAATACGTATTTTCCTTATACTTGCGCATATTAAAAACAATAATATTGAAAGCGAGATGGATACGTATTGTCTAAACAAGGGATGCAAAACAAGGATCAAACGAGAAAGCAAATCGAGAAACAGGATAAAAGAAATGATGTTGAACTAGGTAATGAATTTCAAATTGGAAACACAAGTTCACAGAGCTCAAAAAAAAGTGGACGCCAAGTAAATAAAAAATAACCCCGATCTTTCGGGGTTATTTTTTCGATTTATAAACTTTTTAAAATGTTGAGAATGACAACATTGTCATTTATTTTTACACTCCAAAAATATAAAACCCTGTCCTAAAATCAGGACAGGGTTAACTTAAAGTTGTTTAAGATGAACACACTTCCTCCAACTTAAAAACATTACAATAAAACTATTTCACATAAAATTACTGCTGCACTATCTGAATAAGGTTGCCGCATGTATCATCGAAGACCGCTATAGTGCTTTCTCCCATTTTTGTCGGCTCCATCGTAAACTTCACGCCGTTTTCCAATAGCCGTTTGTACTCATTATGAATATCTGCAACGCCAAACATTGTTGCTGGGATGCCTTCGGCTACTATCTTCTTTTGATATTCCTTTGCGGCAGGATGCTCATTCGGTTCGAGTAAAAGCTCGGTACCATCATGAGCATCGGGAGAAACAAGCGTAATCCACCTGAATTTCCCCATGGGAATGTCATGCTTTTTTACAAATCCCAGCTTTTCCGAATAAAATTCCAGTGCCTTGTCTTGGTCTTCTACAAATAAACTGGTAACAATGATTTTCATAATCTTTTGCCTCCTCTAATATTTACCACGCTGGTGCTCTGCAAATAAACTGGTTCCAAACAGAAAAACCCACACATTCTTCTGAAGTCCTGTTTCGATTATATAAAATTACTCTATCCATCCTTTCAGCAAGTCTTTAAGTGGTTCGTTATTGAACATTAGTACTCGATATTTTCCCTTTCGTTTTGATTTTACGAGTCCTGCATCTTCCAATGCAGCTAGATGTTTAGCGATTGCCTGTCGCGAAATGGCAAGGTCGTGCTTCGTAATGAGACGTACCGTAAGCTCATACAACGTCAGCTCGTTGCGTTCAGATAGTTCGTCCAATATCAGCCGCCGAGTCGAATCGCCGAGTGCTTTGAATATAGCGTCTTTATCCCACATACATCGATTATAAGCAACTCCACAGTTGCGTGTCAACAAGTATAAGCAACTGTGTGGTTGCTTGTCAATGGCACCTATTCCTGATGGACGAAAGCGACAAATACATATGTTGATCTATTATTTCCATCATCAGGCCCCATCATGTATAACCCAACACTCATTCATTTCCCATAATTGCAGACAATTTAAGTATTGGTTTTGGTTTTTCACCTTAATCCGCCCCGTCACGTAACGCACTCCATCAGATTCCTTACGCTCCTGCTGAAAGTGGTGCATTGCCTTATCAGATTCCCCCTGCCTAAATTGGTACTAACGGACAGTTCTAATCATATTCTTATTAAAGAAAACCATAAGAAGGGGGGCAAAATCAGTTGATAAAAGTGAAGGTTGGTTTACGGCCCATTGTAAGTAAGATAAATTTACCTACTGTTTTGAAAACGACTATACTTCCGGGTGACTCCATTGAAAGATTATTTATTGCAACCCAGGTAGGGGAGATTTTTTACATAGGAAACGGAGAGATAAGGACTTTTTTAGATATTCGCCCGCGAATCCTAAAACTTGGCGCTTCTGGTGGCGGATATGATGAACGGGGATTGCTGGGGCTGGCGTTTCATCCCGAATTTTATCATAACGGTCTGTTTTATCTTCATTATTCAGTGGCCGGAACACAAGGACCAGGTGCTCTTTCTGAGTCTTTTAAGCCTGACCCGTGTGATCCCAAAACATTAAACCTAAGGTGGGTGAATAGAGAAACTAAATATGACCATATTGATACAATTGAAGAATGGATTTTACAAGCGAATGGTCAACCCCAAAAACGACGGACTTTACTTAACTTAAGACGGCCATTTTTAAATCATAATGGGGTCAATAGTTTAAACTTTTCACCTGAAACAGGAAAACTTGTATTAACAACCGGGGATGGCGGATCAGGCTATGATCCATTTAACTTAAGCCAGGACGATCTGGAAATCGCCGGTAAGATAATTGAAATGGATGTAGATAAGAATATCTCCTACAATAATCCACCCATTGTCACACGTTTTAATGAACTTCCCACAACTATTCAGGAAACGCTCATGGTAATGGCCAAAGGGGTGCGCAATATACCAGGCATTTCATTTCAAAGGTTTTATAATCAGTATATTAAATATGCGGGAAATGTCGGCCAGAATTTGGTCGAGTCGATTTTTTCATTCGTTCAGTATAAACCAATACCGGTTACTGAGCTTGTTCAAGCTCCTTTCATGAATTCTGAACCTGACAAAGAAGGGTTCATTAACTTGGGCTGGCGAGGCTGGGAAGGTGCTTTTCCTGCATCGATTATCAGAAGATGCACGGATAATCCGGCATTGGATGAGAAAACCATTGCTTATTACAATGAAGCAGCTGCGCTTTCAGGGAGCCGTCTTCAGCCTTTGACTAGTTATTTTCATGAAGATTCCAGACCCGATAAGTTTGGAGGAACTGCACTTACAGGGGTGCAAGCCTATATGGGGGAAAGAATCCCTGCTTTGACAGGAAGCGTTGTGTTTACCGATCTTGCCCGGAAAGAATCTCAACCTCAGGTAAGAGGGGCTTTAGCTTATACCACCGTAAGACCAAATGGTGAACAAAATGAATTTAGTGTGATACAGACCGATTATGATTTTGGGTCTCAATCAGCTTATTATGTTAATTTGGGAACGAACCTGGATCAAACCAGACTATATTTAGGGGTCTATGGCTCTATGAAAGTGACTGATTTTAACCAAGGTACGATTTTTGAAATCGTTGAATCCTAACTAAAATTCTACTTAATCAAGAATGAATTGAAATTAAAAACGAGTGATGGAGACTCACTAAACTATAATCGTTTTTAATCTTTTATAAATCATCAAAGCAACTTCAACCCAAAACCAGCTATAAATGAAAGCTAATAAAAAACCAGTTATCAGAATTGAAAAGGAAACAGGCACGGCTGGACCTAAAACCGGAAAGTGAAAAATAAATAGTAGACTCATAATTCCTGACATTAAAAGAATGGCACCAGCAGCAATAACACTTAATCTCTTCCTCAAAAAAGAAAAAGATGCCCCTATGCCAAGTCCCAACAATCCTGTTGTAAAAGGAAATACAATGAGTTCAGTTGGCTGTAGGATGAATAACAACATAATTGTCAAAAGGTAGCTCACCACTCCAAATGGAATGGAAAACATGGAACCTAACAGGATGGGCGCAGTGGCTAGGGGACTTATAAAGTATCCTATACCTGGTAAAAAGCCACCAGCAGCCTGAAGTATGGCAGCAATGCAGGCAAAAATGGACACTAAAATGAGCTTCATCGTTCTATTATGTTTATTGAATAGGATTTGAGATAAACGAACCTCATCAGAAATAGGTTTAAAAAAATACACATTTCCACCTCATTCTAAATGGTTTATACGTTACCCTACATTATATTTGCCATTCATTAGAGGTGGAACCATTATTAAAGATCCAACATCCATATCCTGAAATGAAAAAGGATTTTCCTTTGCCTAATAAAAAAACAAGGCCATATTGGCCCTGCCTTTTATTCGACGATCACTTTCCCAACCATTCCTTCCTGGAAATGGTACCGGCATATCAGTTCATATGTACCCGGCTGTTTCGGTTGCACGGTAATGGTTTTTTCTTTACCTGCCTGAACCTCTGCGTCTATTCCGAGCTTTTCCACTGTGAAGGTGTGCTCTTTCTTACCTTTGTTTTTCAAAATCAACGTTGTGGCTGTTCCATTCGGAATAGTGATGGCTTCCGGATTAAAGAAATCATCGTTCAACTCGACCACAATCGATTTCACCGCAGGCTGAGCTACAACACGGGATTCGGCAGATACGCCGAATGATCCTAGAGTTGTCACAACTACAACCGTTGCAAGCATAACGACCAATCCCGTTACCCACTTTTTCACTGACATTCGCAATCCCTCCTTCCCTCCCTATCTTTTTCTAATTCATAAAATATTATTACTATTAATTTGGTTACAGTGCGCGTTCAAATAGGTGAAAAGAAAAAGATCGCCACTAATGACGATCTTCTGGAGTCCAATCTTATGATTTTGCATCATAGTCTTTTTCACATTTTACCATTATAAATTTAAATAGAAGGAAGATACACTCTCCATTCTTTCCAAGCTTTAAGATAGCCACTTAAGTCATGCGGATGAACTCTAATACAAACGCCTATACGTGTGTTAGATATGCATAAATTTTTGTGGTTTCACTTTTTCATGGCCCCCTTCTAGAGGCGCCCATGAACCTATTATGCTATGCTATTTATAGACTTACAAAGGGGGAATTATGTACATGTCATTTTTTGATAAAATGAAAGCAAGCATCGGAATCGGTGCGGCAAAAGTGGATACAAAATTAGAAAAAGATTCATACAAACAAGGAGAAACGGTAAAAGGGAACGTGTTTGTCCTTGGCGGAAACACCCAACAGGAAATCAATGGGCTGTACATCCATGTGATGACACAGGTTTTGAGGGAACAGGATGACCGTAAGTATTTAGATGATGTTACCCTTTACAAAATAAAGGTTTCGGATGCATTCGTCATTGAAAAAGGCGAAGAAAAGGTGATTCCGTTTTCCTTGCAACTTCCGTACGAAACGCCAATCACGATAGGGGACGTGTCTGTGTGGATGAAGACGGAAATGGATGTGACGTTCGCATTGGACCCTAAAGATAACGATTATATAAACGTATTTGAAAATGAAACAGTCAGTAGCTTCCTAAAAGCAATCGAATCATTAGGGTTTTACTTGAACAAAGTGAAAAATGTACCCTTCAAACGTAGCAAAACGGGTGTCTTTCAGGAATTCGAATACAAGCCAAAGGGCGGTCCATTCCAAAGAAGCCTTGATGAGGTTGAAATCGGATTCGTCGCGGACGCTCAATCCGTAGATTTATTCATCGAAGTGGATAGAAAAGCAAGAGGACTTTCTGGGTTTTTGGAAAGTGCAGCAGGAATGGATGAATCCAAGATCCGAGTGCAATACAAACATTTCCAAAAAGAAAGTGTAGAAACAGCCAAGCAAGAACTGATGGATATACTATCCCGTTATTCTCGATAAATTGGATTTGCTTATCTGCCTTATATAAACCCCATACATCAGTTAAGGTCATACCTGTTTCTCTCCAATCAATACCATATTAATAGACAATATAGTCAAAAGAATAACGATTATACTAGATTATTAGATTTTTCATTAAACAATAATACCTATTAGTTCATTAAAGGCTGTCGAGGGTTTCTCAACAGCCTGAGCCAATCACTGTATTAATGATCAGCTTTTTTCTTACCAGAATCTCCAAATAACCAAAGTAAAAGTGAAAGAAATGCTACGAAATAGAATGCGTATGCTACATTCCCTAACCAATTTATCGTTTGTCCCCTGAAGTATTGCAGACCAGAGCTTGCAAGATACTTGAGTATGATACCCACTATACAAATAATGAAGAATCTTTTCTTTGATATTGCCATAAATTCAAACCACTCCTATTCTTTGGCTGGCAATCCAACTAAACAATCCCCTATTTTTTTATGATTTTAACAATAAATGAACTTTTTCCTTGTTAAACTAATCTGCCCCGATAGTTGCATAAGAAAAGAAGCTGTTTCCAGCTCCATAGAGAAGTAAAGTACCTGTTAGTCGAAGAAGCAATATATTTTAATTGTGCAATTCCTCATACAATTTCTTATGATCTTTATCACGTATAATGACTTTATATGGTATTGCTTCAACGGATAATTCCTTCCTTTTTACTTCAACTACCTGTCTTGCATACTCTTCAATTCTTTCAGCTTGCTCTTCAGTCTCCTCTCCTTTGGATAATGAAGTCTTTAAAATGATTTCAAGAGGTTTTGGATGAAAGGAGTAGGCAAAACCATTTGTTTCTTTAAACTTTTTATGTGTTTCTTCCATAACTGCTGTAAAAATAGGCTGCCAACTCTGACCCTTAATTTCGTCTTCACTTTCTCTTTTGACTTCAACTTTAAACTTCTCATGCTTTTTTGCATATATTACATCATGTACATGTTTTTCTATTTGACTCTCCACTTTTTTGTAATGTTGCTTTGTTCCTTCAATCCCCACTTTAACGGTAACCCTTTTGGGGTTCGTAGATACTCCACTAGCTAAAATGGTATAACCCTTTTCTTCTACAACCTCTTGCGTTATTGTAAGTATTTCATCTGTAAGTTTCTCTAATTCTTTATTTTTTTCACTTGGTTCAACATTATCCCGTACTTCTAGTACTACCTCAACTCCATCAATTTTATAAGACTTAGCACATTTAAAAATAATATCTTTAATTTCATCCTCATGTTCTTGTTTAAAATCTTCATCCCCTACCCAAACAGTGAATGAAGGAGGCTCGGAGGAAAAAAGCCATGACATTCCTACTTCTACTTTTCCTTCATACTCCTTATTCTCGTTTAACTTTTTAGATATCTCGTCATATAAAGCATCTAGCTTTCCTTTCCTGTCATCCGTTTCCTTCAAGCTTTGCACAATTTGATTTATGAAAGAGACTTTTGATACAACCTCTGCCATTGCTGGAGAGATAAAAGCTGAGCCAATAAATAAACCCAATAATATGATCAACGCGATTCCAGAGTATGTTATTTTCTTGATCAGACTTACTTTTTTGATACTAGTTGATAGGATAGGATTCTTATTTCTCTCTTGGGACTCCAACTTTTCAATATCAGAAATGATTCGTTTTTTCAGTTCTTGTTTTTGTTTGGTTTTCCACAGTAGATCGACATTTAACTTCTTTAAGGAGATATCTAAATCAGTATCTTCATATTGTTTTTTCATCCAAATACCCCTCCTTTATTAGTTGTTTTTTTAAGGCTGGAATAGCTCTAAAAAGAGTTGATTTAACTTTACTCTCAGTCCAACTCAATATCTTTGCTGTATCCTCAATCGAAAAACCTTTGATTTTTCTTAAAACGATCACCTTTAGATATGTATCTTTGATTTCCCCTAACGCTTTATATAGTTCAGATGATTCCTCTTTTATTCGAATCATTTCTTCAGGTAATGAGGTATTGTCCTTTTGCAAGAGAAACACTTCTTTAAAGAACCTGCTGGGTTTGCGTTTTCTTAAAAAATCAACCGTTAAGTTGTGAGCGATACTGAATAGCCATGTTCTTTCACTGGAATGCTGTTTAAATGAATTATGATATAAGTACGCTTTTACAAAGGTATCGTGGGTCAAATCCTCTGCTTGTTGATAATCCTTAACCATCAATAAAATAAAGCTTAAAATGGATTTACTATGTTGGTCATACCAATCTGCAATTTCTAATTTTCTGTACTCCGACAAGTCTCCACCCCTCCTTTTCTTAAATTTTCAATACTTAGACGTACTAACTAAATAAAAGTTGTGTTTTTGCGTAAAAAAAATCTCTAAAAGTTTAGATTAGAGATCTTTTTGTTTTTATAGAACTGATGTTTATCAGTTGTCTTAGAAATAAGGTAAAAATCATGCTCTA
The DNA here is from genome assembly GCF_057586375.1 of Peribacillus sp. SRI_006. Lineage (NCBI taxonomy): Bacteria > Bacillati > Bacillota > Bacilli > Caryophanales > Bacillaceae > Peribacillus > Peribacillus sp. SRI_006. The sequence goes on from NZ_JBYCZT010000012.1 coordinate 223,833, forward strand.
AACTCATGATGATCAAGGAACTATCCTGCCCCTATGGTTCCATAAGAAAAAGCTGCCTTTAAAGACAGCCCCGATCTTCAGCAAACGCCCCTGTTAGTTCTATAAGAAATACGGTATGTAAAAAATGAAAATAAATAAAGAGATAACAATATTCATATATCCCCAAAATCCTTTTCTGTCTTTTTGAAGTTCGATAAATCCTGACACTAAAATAAATGCCCCAAGGATAAACATATAATAGGGCATTAACTCAAAGGTTTGAGTTATTAGACTATAACCTGATAGAACAATAACCACTATCGCTAAAATAGTTCTAACCACTTTCAAAAATATATTTCCCCCTAAAAATTAAATTCTTTTCCAATCATACCATTTAACACCTTGTCGTTTGTATAAAAAATGGAAATTAATTCTTTCATTATCCTGCTCCGTTAGTTCCGTAAGAAAAAGCTGCCTTAAAGACAGCTCCGATCTCCAGTAAACGCACCCGTTACCTGCAGAATAACATTGTATAAAACTACCTCATTGCACTTCCCGACATAACCATGCCAATAAATCCATATACAACGGTAACTCCCAAACCATACAAAATTAAGTTATCTTTTTTAAATAGTCTGATCAGTTCAAAGAAAGAAATGACAATCCGTAAAACCAACAATAGTCCAAATATACATAAAAATGACATCCCGAAAGCCATTGGAATCTCTGTCACTAACCTCATACCATCTGACTCATCATTTGAGATTACTCCAATTCCCATCCCAATATAAATCCACAAAAATGACCTCAATATCAATGTAAAGAACAAAATGTAGTAACGATGAACATTAGGTGCTAAAGAAGAATCCACAGACGTTATCCATTTTATAAAATACTTGATACATAACCTACACGAAATAATAGGATGTAACCACGCAAATATAAAATCTGTTTCATCGTCCTTAACATAAGAATTCCTTCCAAATGTCATATTAATTATATTTGATTCGTTTTTCTTGTTTTATTTCCTTTTCATCTTCAACAACCAATCTAATAGTCATAGTATAAATCGAAATTATAACATAAACGAGGTTAAAACTTTTTCTGTGTTAAAGAGTCATTTAGGTATAAAACAACATTGCATCAACTGCGTTCACCTTCCTCAGGAATACGAAATACTTAGTTCCGAATTTTTACATTTCATTGTTGTGGGGTTTATATAGAAAAGGTGCTGCAACAACCATTATGAAATATATTTTCCATTCCTTACTTTAATGAATTGATTTAGTGCAAAATCCAATGCGTTAAATCTTTATAGTCCTCAACAAACAGGGCGCTTTAATTAAATAAAACGAGAGCACACTTGCATAATATGACTCTTCATTTATAAGCTCTTATAGGCCACCATCTAAACCGTCAATTTTCACCCCTCTACTCCAATCACGATCGATTTTTAATTCATTATTTGTAGTGGATATGGTTAATTCTCCTTCCTTTTCATAAATTTTAGATGAATTCTCGTCATAAACTTTAAATGTTGTTGTATATAAGTAATCTATTGTGCCATCATCATTTTTGCTTTGTTCTTCAAGTTTCACATCTTGTACTTCAATACTTTTATTAATTTGTTTGGATACCAATTCTGGTATTTGAAATTTACGGTTAGCGATTTCAGCATTATATTGTTCTTCTGTTAAATATAATTTAATCTTTTCTGCGATTTCATCAAAAGTTGGGGGATTGGATGGATCTTTAATAGTATATAGTTCTTTACTATAGTTATTAAATAGTATTTCTGCCTCTTCTACTTTGACCACATTTTCCTCTTTTAGGGGTTTTTCTTCACTGTTTTCTTTGATCACATCTTTGTTACAAGCAACTGCACCAATAAACAATACAAACAAAAACAATAAACTAAGAATTTTCTTTATGATAGCCACCTCATTTCCTTCAAATGAACCTACTCTCTACATATTCTATACATATTATGAATTAACCTTGTTAAACTAACCTGCCCCGTTAGTTCCATAGAGAAAAAGCTGCCTAAAAGACAGCTCTGATCTTAAGCTAACGCCCCCGTTAGTTGAAGAAGGGTGCTTTTTACTTTAACTTAAATAGATGATTTTTCTAATTTCGCACATTCAAAAAAACAAATTTGGCAGCCTTCTTCTTGGAATTCGTAACCTTAAGTTCAATATAAAACAGTTGGGATTCTAATAAATCAGGCAAATCCCATTTGCTCCTTTTCATATTATTAGGAGGTTTGATTTCTTAAACTTTATTTAACGAGTTGTTAGTGAGAAAGATGCTACCAAACCAACCTAGCTTGGTTCGGTATAGGGTAGGTCATTCAATTTTCCCCAACTAGCTGAGTCGCGTGATAACAAGGTGTGCTGAAACAGGCCTTGTTCCTCCAGCCAAAGGAGTGATGGTAAGCGCCGTGGAATTGCCAGCAGGATTTCGTACAGTGAGTATTGAATTGATGACTGATGTTTGCACAAGAGCCATTCCTACTATCTGAGACGTACCGGTTGCCCGCCCGATCACCGTATAGGCTAGGTCAGCACCATTGAGAGTTAAAATCAGTTGGCCTGCTTCGGTCACACTCACCTGAAACAAGATCTGGTAGATACCGATATCTCTTAACACAAATTGATCGGGACTGGCACCATTACGGAAAATGCCCCCCCCACTATTAGGTCCATCTTGCGGAAAATCGACGTCTGTACCAGGAGCAACTGTTGCTGCATTATCAGGTGGCATCAATGCATAAAAATCCGCGAAATCTAATACTGATCCTTGTGCTCCTGTAGCTCCTGCTGGCCCTGGAATCCCTTGAAGTCCTTGTGCTCCTGTAGCTCCTGCTGGCCCTGGAATTCCTTGAAGTCCTTGTGCTC